>JASHPM010000356.1 GCA_030038115.1 Acidobacteriaceae bacterium
TCCAGTGGGCCAGCGAGCCGGCGAGCAGGCTGCCGAAGGGCGCCATGCCCATGAAAGCGGCGGTGTAGTAGCTCATGACGCGGCCGCGGCGGTCCTCGGGAACGAGGGTCTGAATGATGGTATTGCTGGCGGTCATGCCCTGGAGCATGCCGAATCCGACGAACAGCATGAGGAGGAGCGAGAGCCAGACCCAGCGCGAGAGGCCAAAGAGCACGAGACCGACGCCGAAAACGATGGCGGCGATGGGAATCATTTTGGTGAGACCGCGCACGGAGCGGCGCAGCACGAGCGAGAAAGCGGAGATGAGCGCGCCCGCGCCCGCTGCGCCCATGAGGAAACCGAGGGTGTGCGGACCGCCGTGGAGGACTTTCCCGGCGAAGATGGGCATGAGCACCATGTAGGGCATACCCATAAGACTGATGAGCGCGAAGAGCAGCAGGATGGTGCGGATAGGCGTGAAGGTGGAGACATAAGACCAGCCTTCGCGCATCTGCTCGAACATAGTGGTGGTGGCGCGGCGCAGAGCGGCGACGTGCACGCGCATCATGAGCAGCGAAACGATGACGGCGATGTAGCTGATGCCGTCGATGAGAAAGCACCAGCCTTCGCTGGAGACGGCGATGATCATGCCGGCGATGGAGGGACCGACGAGGCGGGCGACATTGACCATGGAGGAATTGATGGCGATGGCGTTGGAGAGGTCGTTGCGGTCCGATTCTTCCTGGACCCCCGGCGCCCGCTGGGGGGTGACCATCTGCACCATGAAGGCCTGGCGGCCGGGCATGTCGAAGGCGTTGATGAGGCCCTGAAACACGCTGAGGGCGAGGATTTCGGCGATGGTGATGCGGTGCGAAAGGGCGAGGGCGGCGAGCGCGAAGGACTGCACCATGGCCAGGGTTTGCGTCCAGACGAGGACGTGGCGGCGATTGGAGCGATCAACGATGACGCCGGCGAGCGGGGCGAGGAGGAACGTGGGAATCTGACCGGCGAAGCTGACGGTTCCGAGGAGCAGAGCGGATTTGGTGAGACGGTAGACGAGCCAGGCCGTGGCGATGCGCGTCATCCACGTGCCGATGAGGGAGATGGTCTGGCCGCCGAAGAAGAGGCGGAAGTTGCGATGGCGCAGCGCGCGCCACGCGTGGGAATAATCGCGGGCGGCTGCGCGCGATTCTTCGGCGAGGTGGCGCGGTGTACCTGGGGACTTCGATTCAGGAGCCATCTTTGGGGATCGGGATGCAGGATCTCCTGCATTCGATGCTATACGGGCGTGGCTCGCCGCTGGCAGACAGAGTCGATCAGCGGTTCCGGTCTTAGGGCTCCGCGGTCATGACGGAGCGATGCCCGGTGACAGTGGTCCAGTAGTCGATCCAGCGTTCGCGGATGCCGTTGGTGCGTTCGATCAGTTCCGGGCTGGGCGTTTTTCCGTGCTCGACGACCATGACCATGCCGGTGTTGAAGTTCTTTTGGGAGTGATCGACGTCGGGCAGACGAGGGCCTTCGACGGCAATGACGTCCTGGATGGTAACTTTTGTCCGATCGGCCTTGTAGATGGGATGTCCATTGGCATCGTGACCGGCGGGTGTGAGGTTCCTGAGGATAAAGAAGTCGGGAACTTCCGATGGGGAGATCAGGCCCATAAGATAGAGGTCAAGATAGGAGTAACCAGTAGCGGGAACATAGTAATTGTCGTCCAGTTGCGTGTAAGTGCCGTCGAAGTTATCCTGCCAGACGCCGCCTCCCATGGCAGAGGCCTCGATGGGTCTCTGATAAGGGAATGGAACGCGTGCCTGGAGGCCCATGGCCCAGTGTACCGGGCCAAGGTCGATGGTTTCTCCGTTGACTTTGGCAGAGACGAACGCGGACCAGCGATGACCCATCTCATGCCCGATCTGCGACATCGCGTAGTCATAGGGAGGTATTTTGCCGTTGGCCGTGCGCTCGGCCAGTTGATGGGTATAAGTGGCGATGTAGCGAGGATCGGTATCTTTCCGGCCTTCAGGGGGATATTCCTGCATCTGGTTGGAGCCGACATAGACCGGCTGGATAAATTGCCACTGGAATCGGCCTTTGCTGCAGTAGTCGGCTAAGTCACCCTGCTCGGCGGCGATGCCCGTGACCTTCCCGCCGGCGGGCCCGCCGCCCAGAGGTCCGTCACTGGACGTGCCTGCCTCGGGGTTGTCGATGCGGAAGTCGGAGTAATAAGCAAGAAAGTCGAACTTATCCCCCAGAGCCCTGATCACGGAGCAGGTGAGATCCTGCGCCCGGGGTGATTCTCCATAATGGAAGGCTTCAAAGACCACGGGGAAGGGACCGCTTTGACTCTGCAGCGAAGAAAAATGCACTTCAGGACTTGTTACTCCAGATAACTTGACGGAGTGCGGCGGAATTTGGACCGCGTCGTGACTGCCGGGAGCCTGAACGGCGGCGCTGACGAAGACTGATTCGCCGGTCTTATACCCCTCAGGCAGGGTTCCCTCGATCGAGATGGAGTTACCGCTTACGTTGACCTGCCGCGATGCTCCTTTGCCAAAGACAAAGTACCGGGGACCGCTCTTAAAGGCGCCAAACGTGCGCGGGCCGACCCCCTGAATCGTCCAAACCAGATCGTTGTGGGCAAGCGGCGAACATCCAGCTCGGGGCGTCTGCTTATCCATGCAAACCACGTACGCAAGGCCGGCAATGGCCTGATCGTTTGCGGCGAGAACCGGGCCGCGCGTCTCAAGAGTCACTTTCAGGTAGAGATTATCGACCGCACTGAGCCCGATCTTCCGCACATCGAGATGTGGAGCCAGCGAACTATTCCCTTCCACGGGGATAGCTGCGATTTCCTTTTCGTTTCCGGCCTTCACTATCGGATAAATGCCTACAATCGCGTCCCGGGCCGCGACTTCGTCATACGAGAGGTCGATGGTTCCGTCCTTGTGCAGGACCGCCTGGAAGCGGTTGACGGTTGGCGTCCAGGACCAGTCCTGAATGCCGCCGTTGGGTTCCGTGAGGCTCCATGTAAGGACGGCGCGGTCGTCGAGTTCTTTCAGATAGCGGGTGCCCGACATGCGCGGCTTGAAGAAGACGCTGATGGCGGGGACGGTGTTGATCAGCTCCGAACCGGCCTGCTGGAGTTCAGCAAAGCGATCCACAGCCAGTCCACCACCGGGGCCGGCCCCGGCGCGGCGACGAAAGGGTTCGCCGGGGTTGTTTTCCGGCCGGCCGAAAACGATGGACCCGGTCACGCCAACGGACAGATCATTCCAGCTCCTGCCTGAAAACGGAAACGCAAACTTCCTGAGGCTCACCTGCGTCTCGGTCAAGGCGGGACCAAAGTCCGGATCCCAGGCAAAGGGGATCTGCTGGACGCGGTAGCCGGACGTCCCTGGAGTGAAGCGCAACGTGTGGTGGGCCAGGTCGAATATGTCGGTCCTGCCCAGCGCTCCCGCATTGAGGGTGAGGACAATCAGCTTGCCACGCGTGGACACAGAGCCGACGGAATGGCCTGGCTGCTGCTCGTATTGCGCTCTCGCACCTGCCGCAAAAAGCGCGGGGAGAACGATCAGGGCAATCCCGGCGCGGAGGCTGCGGACAGTTCGTGACGCTGGATGGCCCAGGAACTCGCGGTTCGCATCATGGTGTTGCTTCATTTTTTCATTCCCTTCCATGTTCGGCAGCTGAGCTGCGCGAGGGGTGAGCCGGCGCGGAGCAGGGGTCCTCCGCCGGCTGGTGCCGGCAGCAGCAGCCCTGATCTTGCATACAATCGGACCAACTATGTTGTATACAATGTCGCCGAACCGGGCAACTGGCCGCCCACATAACTGCCGCGGCTGATTGGCGACCGCTATGCGCTGAGGTGCTTTTTCAGGAATTCGAGGGAGCGCTCGCGGGCCAGCTGCGCGGCTGCGGCGTTGTAGCTGGGGCGGCCGGTGCAGTTGAAGCCGTGTCCCGCGCCGTCGTACCAGAAGATGGGGACATCGGGATGCAGGGCGGCGACCTTCGCATCGATTTCATCCTTCGGGATGTGCTGATCGAGCTTGCCGAAGTGGAGCATGATGGGCGCTTTTGGTTTTTCGCCGGCGAAGTTCGCGATAGAGCCGCCGTAGTAGCCCACAGCGGCGTCGGGATCGAGACGCGTGGCGGCGAGCCAAGCCATGGATCCGCCGAGGCAGTAGCCGATGACACCCACTTTTTGGCCGGTTTCGCGGCGGGCGTAATCGAGAGCGGCGGCGATGTCTTTGACGCGATCGGCGGGATTGCCCTGGCGGGCGAGCGCGAGTCCCTTCTGCATGTCTTCCTGACCATAGGTGAGGTCGACGCCGCGTTCGAGGCGGTCGAAGAGGGCGGGGGCGACGGCGAGGAAGCCGTCTTTCGCCCAGCCATCGGTAACGGAGCGGATGTGGCTGTTGACGCCGAAGGCTTCCTGCACGACGACGAGGCCGGCGAGGGGCGAGCCGGCGGGACGCGCGACATACGCGTCGAGTTCATGATCATCGGACGCGGTGAGCTTCACGTGTTCGCCCATGGGAGCCTCCCGAGGGTTGGCCGCGGCTACGGGTTGGGGTGCGCGGAGTCAGGAAGCGGTCCGGGGCCGGGATTATCCTGGTCGCGCAGGATGGCCCAGTAGCTGTTGCGCGCCACGACGTGGGCGCCGTAGTCCTGGGTGAGCTTCACCTGGATCGTGTGCAGGCCCGGGGTCAGATCCGTGGGGTGAAAACTGAGGATATAACGATTGCGGGCGTGGCTGGCGACTTCGGCGACCCGGGTTTCAAAACCTTTTTCGCGGGTGAAGGGATCGTACTCGCCGCCGCTGAGGGCGGCCAGGGCTTTGGGGGTGTTGCGGCGCATGGCGTTCACCGTCATGACGAGCGGCGCGAGGATGTTGAGCTCGGTGCCGCCATTGGTGTTGCCGCGGCCCCAGTCGATGATTTCCGCTTTGCCGGGCGAGAAGACGAGGCTGAGCACCAGTGTGTTGCTGGTGCCGATGCGCTCCACCAGTTGCGGAATGTTGAAGTGATGGCTGCCGTGGTCGCGCGATTCGCTGATGAGAAGCAGGACGCGGCGATGATCGGGGGGCTGCTGCTCGAGCAGATTGACGGAGTAGCCGACGGCATCGAGGATGGCGGCGCCACCGTCGCCCGCGGGCATCTGGCGCAGGTCGTGGGTGATGGTGTCGGTGTCCTGGCTGAAGGGCTCGACCCAGGTGGCTCTGGAGTCGAAGGCGACGAGGGCAATCTGACCCTGGCCGTTGCGCATGAAGAGGTCGAGGAGGGGGCCGAGCTTGCCAATTTTGTCGAACTCCAGCGGAGCATCGCGGCCGCGCTCAACGCAGACCACCAGGGAGACGGGCTGCGTGTCGAGGTCGTCGTCGACCTGAACCTTTTGCTGGACGCCATTGTCGAAGACGGAGAAATCCTGGGGCTTGAGGCCGTAGAGGACTTCGCCGTCGGATTTTTCGACGAGGGTGGGAACGATGACCACGCTGGTGCTGACGCGGAAGGTCGGCATCTCCTCGTTGGGATCGGCGGGAAAGTACTGGGGCGCGCGCGGCTGCGCGGACGGCTGGGCAGGCTGGGTTTGAGCCGGCGGGTTTTGCGGCTGGTTTTGCGGTTGGTCCTGAGGTTCACCGGGGAACGGTTGTGCCTGCGGCTTCGGCTGCGACTGTTGCGGCGGCGGGTTCTGCGGCTCGCCGGGAAACGGCTGCTGGGCAGAGCAGAAGGGGGCTGGGCACAGGGGCGCGACGGCGCACAGGGCGATCAGCAGGCGCAGCGCGGGTTCCCAGCGGGGTCCCCAACGCGCACGACTTTCGCGTGATGGGGCGAAGCTTCGCATCATATCTTCATTACACCAGACGGAAATGGGGCTGGCGAGGTTACGGGCGGAGTGCGCCACGCGGCGGGGCGACAGCTTTTCACTCGAACTGGCTGTGCGGTGCGCCCAGGCCCG
>JASHPM010000045.1 GCA_030038115.1 Acidobacteriaceae bacterium
ATGGGTACAGGGTACAGGGAACAGGGCACAGGTTGCAGGGGACAGGGTACTGCGGGAGCTGGGAGCCAGTGGCTTTCAGTTCTGGTTCTGGGAGAGTTTTTGGCCCATTTGCTGGAGCTTGTCGAAATTGGCTTCGACGAAGGCAGCGTTTTCGGGAGTGACGGAACTGGGCGGGTAGTCCTTGATCATGCCCGACCTCTTCATACCGACGAAGGTAACGTCGTTGATAAAGGCGATGCTGACGACGATGAACTCGCGGGTGGTGAGGGACTGAGCGTGAATGGCGGCCGCGACCTGGGGATAATTCGTGTCGATGCTTCTCGCGCGCTGGTCGATGGTGAGGTTAGGGCCGGAGTCGGCATCCATTTTGGCCTTGAGGGCGGGATTGGCGGCGGTGAGCTTGTTGACGGCGTCGAAGGCGGCGATGAGCTTCTGAACCTTATCCATGGTGAGGGTGTAGTTGCGAGCCTCGACAAGGTCGGGACTGTTGTCACCGGGCTGGACCTGAGCGGCGGCATGGAGGGCGACGGCGAGCGCAAGGGCGGCGAGGCAGGCGGGTAGAGCAGTGCGGAGAGGCTTCATGGGCGAATGGACTCCGTGGGCCCGGATAGGATCATGCCGAAGGAACGAGGCCAGCAGTGTACCGCAGCGGTGGTGGGGATGGCAGCAGGATTTTGGGGGCGGTGGAAAGAGCGCTACCAGGAGCCTGGGCCGGGCAGGGTGCGAGTGTGGTGGAAGGTGTATTCGCCGAGGGGACGGTCGGCGCCGGTGTCATCGACGGCAACGAGGCGCGCGACGATGGTGGTGGTGGGCGCGGCCTTCATGAAGGACATGGACTCCTGATAGACGATGGCGCCGGCTCCAGTGCGGACGGGGATGTCGGGGAGGCGGAGCCGCTCGACGCCGTGCTCGTCGCAGAGGCAGAGGTCAACGCGTTTGGCTCCGGCCAGGTCAGCGGCGAGGCGGCCGATGAGGATGTCGTCTTCGGCGGTGACGGTGCACTGGACGCTGCCACCGGGCGCGGGGGCGTATTCGCGGATGCGCAGGCCCTGCTGGATAGCACGCTGGAGGAAGCTGTCACTGACAACGAGGCGCAGGGAGCCCTCGCGGGCGAGCTGACGGATTCCTTCGGCGAGGGCGATCGATTCACGGAGACGCGCGCCGCAGGCGTCGCAGGCGAGGAGGTGTTCTTCGACGGCGTTTTCTTCGGACGGGGTCAGGGCGGCGAGCCAGTAGTCGGCGAGAATGGCGACGTCAATGGGGCGGGAGCAATTCATAATTCGACCCCCATGCAGGCGCGCAACTGATGCATGGCGCGGTGGCGAATGACGCGGACATTGGCCTCGGAGAGGCCGAGAAAAGCGGCGAGATCGGCACCGGTCTTCTCATCATAGAAGGTCATCATGATGACGGTACGCTCGCGCTCGGGCAAGCTCTGCACGCAGCGGGCAAGGCGGTCGCGGTCGAGGCAGGGCGCGGGGAAAGGAGCGGGGGCGAGCGCGCCCCCGAACTGTTCGAGGAGGCGCTGCTTTCGCTGCGCTCCGCGGCGCAGGTCGAGCACGGTCATGCGGCAAATGCCGAGAACGAAGGAGGCGAGTTTTTCCGGCTCGCGGAGGCGGCCGGCGCGGAGGGCTTCGAGGGTCACAATGAGGACCTGCTGGGCAAGGTCGTCGGAGGCAGATTCGTCGCGCAGGTGGCGCAGGCCATAAAGGCGAATGCGCGGGGCCATGCGGCGGAACAATTCGGCCTCGGCGTGGCGATCGCCGCTGGAGCCGATCTGGCGGGCGAGATCAGCGTCGGTAGGTGCCGAATCGGGGTCGCTGGGGGCTGGCTCGGGATCGCTTCGCTCACGGGACATCCTCCACATTTTATGTGTAACGGGGAGAAGGTTCGTTACACATCTGGACGCCCAGGGCGGACCGCGGGAGGAGAGGTCTGCCGGGAGGCAAGGAGAACGCGCATGATCGTGAACCACGAAACAGGGACCTGCGTGGACGAGGTGGCGTCGGGGATTTACCGGATTTGCACGCCGCTGGATGTGATTCCGGGAGGCTTTACTTTCAATTCGTATCTGATCGCCGACGATGAGCCGCTGCTCTTTCATACGGGATGGCGAAAGCTGTTTCCGCTGACGGTGGAGGCGGTGAAGAGGGTGATGCCGGTGGAAAAGTTGCGCTGGATTGGCGGCTCGCACTTTGAGGGCGACGAGTTTGGGGCGCTGAACGATTTTCTGACGGCGGCCCCGGAGGCGACACCCTTTGGGTCGGAGATTGGGGTGCTGACGTCGGTGGCCGACTACGCGTCAAGGCCGGCGCGCGGGCTGAAGGATGGGGAGGAGTTTTCGATCGGCAGCCGGCGGCTACAGTGGCTGTACACGCCGCATGTTCCGCACGGGTGGGATTGCGGGGTGCTGTTCGATGCGAAAAGCGGGACGCTGTTGTGCGGGGACCTGTTCACGCAGCCGGGCGCGAAACTGCCGGCGGTGACGGAGTCAGAGGTGCTGACGGCGAGCGAGGGGATGCGCGCGATGATGGAATACTATGCGCACGCAACGAGCACGACGGCGATTCTGCATAAGCTTGCGGAACTGAGGCCGGCGATGCTGGCGTGCCAGCATGGGAGCGCGTTTCGCGGGGACAGCGCGGCATTGCTGCGGGAGCTGGCGGTGACGGTGGAGGGCGCCAACAAAAGGGCGGCGTGAGGGGCAAGGTCGGTAAGCCTTCGACGAGACATCAAACGCCGCCGGCGAAGATGTTTTTGGAGAGGTAGCGTTCGGCGGAGTCGGGGATGAGGGTGGCGACGCGTTTGCCGAGTCCGAGGCGCTGGGCGATGGCGACAGCGGCGTGGACCATGGCTCCGGAGCTGGAGCCGGCGAGGAGCCCTTCTTCGGCAGCGAGGCGTTTGACGGCGGCGAAAGCTTCTGTATCCGGGACTGCGACAATTTCATCGCAGACGGAGCGGTCGAAGGTGTTGGGGAGGAAGGAGACGCCGATGCCCTCGACTTTGTGGGGTCCGGGTTCGCCTCCCTGCAGGACGGAGCCCTGGGTTTCGACGGCGACGGTGAGGATGCGAGGATTTTGCTCCTTGAGGAAGCGCGCGATGCCGGAGAAGGTGCCGCCGGTGCCGACGCCGGCGACGAAGGCGTCAATGCGGGCGTCCATCTGCTCCCAGAGCTCGATGGCGGTGGTGTCGTGGTGGAATTGCGGGTTGGCGGGGTTGTCGAACTGGAGGGCGGCCCAGACGTTGGGGTCGGATTTAGCAAGGGCGAGAGCGCGGCGGATGGCTCCGGACATGCCTTCGGCTTCGGGAGTGCGATGAACTTCGGCGCCGAACCCGCGCATGAGCGCGCACTTTTCTTCAGCGAAGCCTTCGGGGACGTAGAGGATGACGCGGTAGCCGCGGTTGACGCCGACGAGGGCGAGTCCGACGCCGGTATTGCCTGCGGTGGCTTCGGTGATGATGGAGTCTTTGTGGAGGAGGCCGCGGCGTTCGGCGTCGAGGATCATGCCGAGGGCGGCACGGTCTTTGACGGAGCCGCCGGGATTGAGGAATTCAAGCTTGGCGAAGAGTGAGGCAGAGTTGGGCGGCGGGAGTCGGCGGAGCTGAAGGAGGGGCGTGTGGCCGATGAGGGCGGTGACGTCGGCTGCGGTGCGGAGGGTAGAAGGGGCGCCGGTTTGGGGCATAGGACGTTACAGTCTAACAGCGGACAGGGTAGAAGCGGGCAGCGGAAAAGCAAACGGCGGGTAACACCCGATGAGACTGCTCTGGCGCCGACGAACTCCGGTGCCGTGGCGCCTGATAGTTTCGTTTGGCGGCGATCCGTCCGGAACCCTGTCGATGAGTGACCTGGCCAGGTTGCGGGATTCTACTTCGGAAGTCTCGAATTCCCAGAGACAAAGCACAGCAGGCAAAGGCCCGGGATTATGCTGAGCGAATGGATGACACTTCGGTTTTTTCCTCGCAGAAACGGGAACAGATTCGTGGAGAACTAGTTGCCGCCGCAAAGGCAGACCCGCGTATTGGCGGCGCTGCACATTTGGGTTCAGCAGCACTTGGGCTGCAGGACCGCTGGTCTGACATTGACCTTGCTCTGTGTCTGATCCCCGATGCCAATTTGGATCAAGTGCTGGTTGACTGGACTACCCGTTTGTATCGCGACCATGCGGCCGTGGCGAACCATGACGTGAGGCGTGGCAACATTTTGTATCGTGTCTTCCTCCTCGACAATACCCTGCAGGTTGATCTCTCATTCTGGCCGTCCACGGAATTGCGTGCGATCGGCCCAAAATTCAGTCTGATCTTCGGCACTGCCGGAGAGTCGATTCCAGCGCCGGTTCCTGATTCAAATGACCTGATGGGGATGGCGTGGCTCTATGCGCTGCACGTGCGCTCGAGTGTTGCGCGCTCTCGGTTGCTGCAAACGGAACAAATGTTGAGCGGAATGCGAGATAACGTGCTTGCACTGATGTGCAAGCGTCATGGTGTGGCTTGCGTGCAGGGCCGGGGGCTCGACGATCTACCAGAACAACAAAGAGTGCGAGCGGTGGAATGTCTGGCTCGCTCCTTAGAGCCGGTTGAACTCAAACGCGCATTCCGGGTTAGCGTAGATACTCTGCTCGAAGAGGTGCGGTGGGCCAACTCAGAACTGGCGGCGAAGTTAGAGGGTCCCTTGAATCGGATTGCACATTGTTCGGCTTTCGACTAAGTGGACAATTGCACCCGGCAAATGGGTCAACTGTTGCCAAATCGCCAGGCACACTTCGAAAGGTCTGCTCCAGCCGTCCGAGGCAGTTGTTGCTAGTGGGATGCGGCGACGGTGGATTTGCCGGGGGCCCTGGGATTGGGGTAGTAGCCGGTGCGGGTGCGGACGAAGAGTTTGCCATGGTGGGCGGCTTTGGCGTCGACGCGGACGGTACGGTAGCCGCCGAGCGAGGCGGGTTTGCTGGAGTGATAGCCGATGGTGTACTGGTTGCGGATGTCTTTGGCAACTTCGGCGGCCACGACATCGACGTCGGCGAGAGAGCGGGGGAAGAAGGCGAGGCCGCCGGTTTCGTCGGAGAGAATCTGGAGGGCGCGGCGGGCGCGGTGGGCCTCCTGGCCCTTGTCCTCATCGCCGAAGAGAAGGCCGATGGAGTAGACGACAGGGCCCTGGAGATCCTGAATGCGGCGGACGGTCTGCTCAAGGTCCAGGGAGGAGGCGTTATCCTCGCCGTCGGTGATGATGAGCAGGACCTGTTTGGAACGGCGCGCGCCCTGGGAGAGCTGATCGGCGGAGGCGACGACGGCGTCGTAGAGCGCGGTGCCGCCGCGGGATTCGATGTGGGAGAGGCCTTCACGGAGCTTGTTGATGTCGGAGGTGAAGTCCTGGTCGAGGAAAGCCTCGTCGGAGAAGTTGACGATGAAGGCCTCGTCGTCGGGATTGGAGGCGCGGACGAGATCGAGGGCGGCGGTATTGACGGCGGCGCGTTTATCGCGCATGGAGCCGGAGTTATCGATGAGGATGCCGAGGGAGATAGGGACGTCGGAGTGGGAGAAGGCGACGATGTTCTGCAGGGTGTTGTCTTCGAAGACGTGGAAGTCGGGCTGGGCGAGGTCCTCGACGAGATGGCCATCATTATCGACGACGGTGCAGTTGAGGACGACTTCGTCGACATCGCGGCGGAGGGTATAGATGCCGTGGTCGCGTTTGACTTCCTGGTTGGCAGTGCTGGGGTGGGAGGCGCTGACGGGGGCGTTGTCGGCGGCGTCGGGCGAGACGATGGGGTCGCGGTCGACGTCGAGGGAAGGCTGGGATTCGGGCAACTGCGGAGAGGGGATGACGGCAGGCGTGGCCGGGGTTTGAGCTGGGGCGGACTGGGTTGGAGCGGGCTGGGCCGCAGGAGCGGTGGACTGCCCGTAGAGCAGGAGCGGGGCCGCAGCGAGAAGAAAGCAGCAGAGGGAAAGGCGGTTACTGCAAAGGCGCATAGTATCCGGCGCGAGCGTGCACGGTGAGCTGCGGCAAGCCCGGAGGCGGCGACAGCTTTACTTTCACTTTACGCCATTTCCCGTCCATCCTCGTATCCTCAGTTTTGTAGCCGAGGACGTATTCGTTGCGCAGTTCGGCGCTGATGCGGGTGGCGATGTCGCCCATTTCGGAGAGGTCGTCGACGCGGAAGAGGCGGCCGCCGGTGTCGCTGCTGATGTCGTTGAGGAGCAGAGGGCCGTTACGTTCCTCGATGGTGGCGGCTTCGGGATCGAAGATGCCGATGGAGTAGATCTGGGTGTCGGCTTCCTTGACGGCGGAACGGACCTCGTTCTCGGTGTAGCGGCTGTTGTTGTCGCCGCCGTCGGAGACGATGAGGAGGGCCTTGCGCTGGTATTTGGCCTGCTTCATTTTTTCGAGGCCGAAGTAAATGGCGTCGAGCAGGGCCGTGCGATGGCCGGCCTGGACGGTGGCGAGGCGGGCTTCGACGTCATCGGGCGAGGAGGTCCAGTCGGTAATGAGCTGGGGGCGGTCGTTGAAGCCGATGACGAAGAATTCGTCCTGGGGGTTGGAGGTTTTCATGAACTGCAGGACGGCACCGCGGGCGCGGACGACTTTGTTGCTCATGCTGCCGCTGAGATCGAGGATGACGCCGATGGAGACGGGGGCGTCATCGCAGGCGAAGCTACGGATGGTTTGGGGGTGATTGTCCTCGAGGACGGCGAAATTCTGCTTTTCGAGACCGGTCACGAGACGATCCATGGGATCGGTGACGGTGAGGGGAACGAGGACGATATTGGTGTCGACACGGAACTGGATGCCGGTGCGCAGGGTCGCGCCGGGAGTGAGGGGGATGGAGGGATCGGCTTTGGCCGCGACCGGAGGCGGAGTGTTGATGTGGACCTGATCGAGCGGGTTATCCGGATTATCCTGCGCGAAGGCCGGAGTGAGGAGGAGGAGGGGAGCGAGCAGGAGTGACAGCAGCGGAATGCACCGGGCAAAAGATGCCGCCCAAGGGGACCCCGGAGATGCGTTGACACCACGTTCGCGCCCATTTTTGGACGCCATGGCCGTACCTCTCGTGAGTCGATACTGGCACGATTGAGAGCGAGATGCAATAGCCAATCCCGGGCTGGGACATTCGAATGACATTTGCGGGTGCTCCGTGGTTTGAGCTTCAAAAAACTACGATGCGAAAGGCGAAGAAAAGGGACAGGAAGAGAGCGAAGAGGAGGTCAGCGAAGAGGCGGTCAGCGGCCATCGCCGCCCTCGCGAATCCCGCCGAGAAAGCTCGCCGGGATTACCGGCACTCGGGAGGTCCTTCGGCTGCGGCCGCTAACGCGACCGTCGCTCAGGATGACATAATCGATGGGAAGAAAACGACATGGCACGCATTTATCCGTTTCGCGCGTTGCGCTATAACCCTGCCCAGGTTTCCGCCGAGGACGTGGTCACACAACCGTATGACAAGATCACGCCCGCGATGCAGCAGGCGTACTACCAGCGCAGTCCCTATAACCTGGTGCGGATCATCCTGCGGATGCCGGAGCTGTTCGACAAAGAGGGCGACCAGTACACGAATGCGGCGCGGGATTTTGCGGCGTGGCGGGAGGCGGGGATTCTGGCGCAGGAGCGGCAGCCGTGCCTGTTTGCGTATTCGCAGCGCTTCACGGTTCCGGGGCAGGACGGAGCGGCGCGCGAGCGGCGCGGATTTATCGCGCTGGGCGAGCTGTACGACTACAGCCAGGGGGTGGTGTTCCGGCACGAGCAGACACTGTCGAAGCCGAAGAGCGACCGGCTGAACCTGTTACGCGCGACGCGGGCGCACTTTGGTCAGATTTTCATGTTGTATTCGGATCCGGCGCACAGCGCGGAGGGCGTCCTGTTCGGCAATGGCGCGGCCGGGGAGACGCTGCCGGACATCGAAGTGACAGATGAGTACGGCGTGCTGCACCGGGTGTGGAAGATTACGGACGCGGCGAAGATCAGCCTGGTGACGACGGCGCTGGAGGACAAGAAGCTGATCATTGCTGACGGGCACCATCGGTACGAGACGGCGCTGAATTATATGAAGGAGTGCGGGCCGTCGAAGGCGGCGGAGGGATGCGAGCGGATGAGCGGAGGAATGAGCGGGGGATTGCCACAGCCGGCGTGTCCGGAAGCAGCGGCGATGATGACGTTCATCAATATGGATTCCGAGGGGCTGACGATTCTGCCGACACATCGGGTGGTGTTTGGGCTGGCGGGGTTTGAGGCGGCGCGGTTGCTGGAGGCGGTGCGGCCGTATTTCGACATTGAGGAGCTGGAGCGGGACCCGGCGAAGGCGATGGGAAGGTTGGCCGCGGAACCGCGGACGGCGTTTGTGGCGGTGACGGCGAAGGGATGGTTCCTGCTGACGGCGAAGGCCGCAGCGATAGCGGAGGCGCTGAAGGGGATTGCGGCGCGGCAGCGGCAACTGGATGTTGTGCAACTGCACAGCCTGGTGCTGGAGAAGCTGCTGGGGATTTCGCCGGAGGCGATCCGGGACCAGACGCATCTGCGGTATTTGCGCGATGCGGCGGAGGCGGCGGATCAGGTGGTGCGCGGCGAGGCGAACGTGTCGTTTCTGATGAATCCGGTGACGATGGAGCAGCTGCGGGAGGTAGCGTTTGCCGGCGAGGTGATGCCGCAGAAGTCGACGGATTTTTATCCGAAGCTGCTGAGCGGTCTGGCGATTTATGCGCTGGATTGAAGTAGCGGGGGCGCTGGGGATGACCGCTGTGGCGGCAGGGTTGCAGCAGAGTCCGCCGGCGCCGCAGTTGCCACAGGCGCCGGGGATGCCATCGGTGCCGGCTCCGGCGCCGCCGGTGGTGCAGCCGCCGCGATTCGTGGTGGTGGTGGACGCCGCGCACGGCGGCGACGACACCGGAGCACGGCTGAGCGGCGGAGTTCTGGAAAAGACGATCACGCTGGGCCTGGCGGCACGTCTGCGGTCGACGCTGCACGCGCGCGGGATCGAAGTGGTGACGACGCGCCAGGCGGATCTGAATTTGCCGCCGGTGAGCCGGGCGGAGACGGCGAACGAGGCGCGGGGCGCGGCGTGCCTGGTGATCCATGCGACGGCGACGGGGAGCGGGGTGCATCTGTTCACATCGTCGCTGACGCCGACGGCGAATGCGCGCTTTTTAGCGTGGCAGACAGCGCAGTCGGCGTACGTGACGCAGAGTCTGAAGCTGGAGTCGGAAATCGATTCGGCGCTGGCGCATGCGGCGATTCCGGTGACGCTGGGGCGGGCGTCGGTGGAACCGATGGACAGCCTGACGTGTCCGGAGGTGGCGGTGGAGGTGGCTCCGCTGGTAGGCGGGCATGTGACGACGGCGAAGCCGGTGACCGATGCAGGCTATCAGGCAGCGGTGGCGAACGCCGTAGCGGCGGCGCTGGAGCAGTGGCGCAGCGACTGGAAGCAATAGATGATCTCGCGAATAATCCCGCGCGTGCAGAAGTACATTTTCTTTGCCATGGTAGTGGCGTGCGTGGCGATGGCGGCGTATCTGATCCGGCTGCGGAATCGGGCACAGGATCGGCTGCAGGCGCAGAGCACACGCGCGCCAACTGAGATTGCGGAGACAGCGGCGAGTGCGCCGAAGACGGTGACCCTGTATGTGCCGAACGATCTGGACGATTCGCTGACCGCAGTGGAATGGAGCATCCCGATGCCGGCAGACCGTAATGCGCAGGCACGGGTTCTGCTGGAGAGCCTGATGGAGGCGTATCGTGCGCCGGATTCGACGCACCCGATGAATGTGACGACGGGAATCGACGATGTTTATTTTTTGCCGGCGCCGCAGGGAAAGAGGCAGAGCGGCGATAAGGGGGAGCTGGCGGTGATCGATTTGAGCGGGGCGCTGGTGGCCGCACAGCCGTCGGGGATCGAACCGGAGACGCTGACGCTGCTGTCGATGATGGAGACGCTGCACGCGAACTTGCCGGCAGTGACGGAGGTGCATTTTCTGGTGGATGGGCAGCCGCGGGAGACGCTGGCGGGACACGCGGATCTGATGCGAACCTATCTGGCGGCGGAGGGCGAGTCTCAGGGCGGCGGGGGACGATGAAGATTGGGGTTTTCGATTCGGGAGTTGGCGGGTTGACCGTGCTGCGGGCGCTGCTGGAGCAGGTTCCGGGGGCCGACTATTTGTATCTGGGCGACACGGCGCGGTTGCCGTACGGGGCGAAGTCGCGGGAGACGGTGGCGCGGTATGCGGTCTCAAGCGCGCGGTTTCTGGTGGAGCAGGGCGCGGAATTTCTGACGATCGCATGCAATACGGCGAGCGCACTGGCGCTGGGTGCGATCCGCGAGGCGGTTGCGGTGCCGGTGCTGGGAGTAGTGGAGACGGGAGCGAACGCGGCGGATGCGAGTTCGACGACGCGGGATGTGCTGGTGATGGCGACGGCGGCGACGGTGGAGAGCCATGCCTATGCGGCGGCTTGCGCGGAGCGCAGAATGCGGGCGATCGAGAAGGCGTGTCCATTACTGGTGCCGCTGGTGGAGGAGGGATGGATCGAGCATGCGGTGACGGCGGAGGTGCTGCGGATCTATTTAACGGAGCTGATGGAGCAGGAGCGAGGAGCGGGGTTGGATGCGGACACGCTGGTGCTGGGGTGCACGCATTATCCGCTGTTGCGGGCGCAGATTGAGGCGGCGGCACCGAAGCGGC
>JASHPM010000357.1 GCA_030038115.1 Acidobacteriaceae bacterium
GCCGACGCAGCAGATTTCGAGTCGTCGGCCCTGCATGCCTGCGACCTGATCCTCGCGAAAGACCCGCGCATCGGTAAAGTGCCGAAAGGCAAGAGCAGCCCAGCCAGGCAAAAGGGCTGATATTGAAAGTGGTTCCGTAAAGGGGCGGGAAGGCGGTCTCTCGCGGATCGGAACCCCGCCGTTCACGCTATAATAAAGAACGTGAGCACTACCACGACGGAGACCCCAGTCGCTCCCCAGCGGAAGGCGTCCGGACCTGAGGAAAAACGTGTTTTGCTGCTGAAACCCCGTGGGTTTTGCGCGGGCGTGGTGCGGGCCATCGATATTGTCCGGATCGCCCTCGAGACCTTCGGCGCGCCCATCTACGTCCGCAAGGAAATCGTGCATAACCGCTTTGTGGTGAACGATCTGGCCGAAAAGGGCGCCATTTTTGTCGACGATATTCATCAGGTGCCGGAAGGCGCTCGCGTCATCTACTCGGCACACGGCGTTTCGCCCGCTGTCCGCGAGCAGTCGCAGCGCCAGAAACTGAAAGTGATCGACGCCACCTGCCCCCTGGTCACCAAGGTCCACGTGGAGGCGGTCAAGTTCGCGCGCCAGGGCTACTCCCTGGTGCTCATCGGGCACCGCGACCACGATGAAATTGAAGGCACGCTGGGCGAGGCCCCGGACGTGACCCAGGTCGTCTCCAGCGTCCAGGAAGTGCAGACCCTGGAAGTGCCGGACCCCGAGCACGTGGCCTATCTCACCCAAACCACGCTCTCGCTCGACGAGTCGCATGACATTATCCAGGCGCTCAAGCTGAAGTTCCCAAAGATCGTCGGTCCGCATTCGCAGGACATTTGCTATGCGACCGAAAACCGGCAGGTCGCCGTGAAGAACGTGGCGCACAGCGCGGACCTGGTGCTGGTGGTGGGTTCGAACAACAGCTCGAATTCCAACCGCCTCGTCGAAGTTTCGCGCAATCTGGGCACGCAGGGCTATCTCATCGACAGCGCCGATGCGATCGATCCCGGCTGGCTCCAGGGTGTCAACAACGTCGCCGTCACGGCGGGCGCGTCGGCGCCGGAAATCCTGGTTGAAGGTGTCATTGATTATCTGAAGAGAAACGGCTTCGGAACAGTCGAGGAGGTTGAGGTCATGCCGGAAAACGTCCGGTTCGGTCTTCCTCCGGAGATTGTGCAGGCCATTCAGTCGGCTCCGCCGCAAACCGCGGCCGGAGTCTAAACGAGCCATCGCGGCATCGTACAGAAATCAGGGACTGGTTCTCCCGGAAACACATGAGCACACCTCTTCAAAGCATACGGCTGCGGCCTGTTTCTTCCGCCGAGGATTCCCCGGCGATCGACGAGCCTGCCAGTTCTGCCCCGGCACAAGTGAGATTTGGGCGGATCGACGCCGCGCTCGCAGACGTTGCGCGCGCCATTGAGCGCTCGCGTGACTCGGTCCTCGCGCGCCAGCATACGGAAGGCTTCTGGAGCGGGGAACTCGAAGGCGACTCCATGCTCGAGGCCGACTACATCTTCCTGCACGTCCTGCTGGGCACCGGCGACCAGGGCAGGATGCAGCGGGCCCTGACCGAGATTCTGCGCTACCGGAAGGACGATGGCAGCTGGTCGCTCTATCCCGGCGGCCCGGGCAACATCAGCCTCTCCGTCAAGTGCTACTTCGCATGCAAACTGATGGGCTGGCCCGCCGACCATCCCCTGCTGATCCAGACGCGCGAGTGGATTCTGGCCCATGGCGGCGTGACCGCCTGCAACACCTTCTCCAAAATCTATCTCTGCTCCTTAGGCCAGTACGAGTACAACTCGGTCCCCGCTATTCCGCCCGAGATTGTGCTCTTTCCCAAATGGTTTTGGTTCAATATCTACGAGATTTCGTCGTGGTCACGCGCCATTCTCGTCCCCCTGTCCATCGCCTACGCGAAGAAGCCTTACAAAAAGATTCCCCCGGAGCACGGCATCAGTGAATTATTTGTCGGCGGGAGGGAACACGCCGACCTCAAGCTGCAGTGGGATCGCAAACACAAGATCGGCTGGCGGAATTTCTTCATCTTCCTCGACCGCATGATTCACTGGTTCGAGCGCATTCATATCCGCCCCCTGCGCTCCCTCGCGCTGAAGAAGGCGCAGAAGTGGATGCTCGAACGGCTGGAGATGTCCGACGGCCTGGGCGCGATTTACCCGGCCATCCTGAACTCCATCATCGCGCTGCGCTGCCTCGGCTATTCGCTCGACGATCCCCAGGTGATCCGCGCCATGGACGAGTTCGAGAAGCTGGGCATTGACGAGCCAACCGGGACGAAAGACTATGCGGAGCCCACCTTCCGCATGCAACCATGCATGTCGCCGGTGTGGGACACGGCGCAGGCCGTCTACGCCCTCGGCGAAACCGGCATGGACCGCAAGGATCCGCGGCTGCTGCACGCTGCCGACTGGATGCTGTCCAAGGAAGTGCGCCATAAAGGCGACTGGGCGGTGAAGAACCGGCATGCGGCGCCGGGCGGATGGTACTTCGAGTTTAACAATGAATTTTACCCGGATGTGGATGATACGGCTCAGGTTCTGCTCGCACTGAACAAGGTCGATAATCCCCGCGAACGCTACCAGTACGACGTCTGCCTGCGCGCCATCGACTGGGTCTACTCCATGCAGTGCCGCAATGGCGGCTGGGCCAGCTTCGACAAAGACAATACGAAGATGATCTTCCAGCACATCCCCTTCGCCGACCACAACGCGATGCTCGATCCGCCCACGGTCGACATCACCGGACGCGTTCTCGAGATGCTGGCCACCTACGGCTACACCCGCAAAGACCGCCGCGTGGAGAAGGCCATCAGGTTCATCTTCTCCGAGCAGGAATCCGACGGCAGCTGGTTCGGGCGCTGGGGCGTGAATTATCTGTACGGCACGTTCCTGGTCCTGCGCGGGCTGGAAGCCATGGGCGTGTGGAATCACGAGCCGCAAATCCAGCAGGCGGCGGAATGGATTCGCTCTGTGCAGAATGCCGATGGCGGCTGGGGCGAAAGCTGCAACAGCTACGACGATCCGGTGACGCGCGGCGTGGGCGTGAGCACGCCTTCCCAGACGGCGTGGGGGATTCTGGGGTTGCTGGCCGCCGGTGATACGCGCAGCGATTCGGTAGCCAAGGGCATCAAGTGGTTGCTGGCGAAACAACAAGTCGACCAGCGCGGACGCGGCGCCTGGGATGAAAGCCTCGGTGAGGGCAAAACGCGCCAGGCCATCTACACCGGGACGGGCTTCCCGCGCGTGTTTTATCTCGCCTATCCGCTGTATCGTGATTATTTCCCGCTGCTGGCGCTGACGAATTACAAACGGGCCATCGAGAGTCCCGGCCGGAACGGCGGGCCAGGAGAGGCTGCGTGAAAAATCTCAGACGGAGGATTGATTCCTGATGGCTGTACCTGTTTCGCAGGCGTGGACGGTCGCAACCTACGTCCTGACGCAAAAGCTGAAGGGCCGGAAGCGCTTTCCGCTCGTGACGATGCTCGAGCCGCTCTTCCGCTGCAACCTGGCGTGCGCCGGTTGCGGCAAGATCCAGTATCCGCCCCACATTCTCAAGCAGGAGCTGACGCCGGAGGAGTGCTTCCGCGCCATCGAAGAATCGGGCACACCCATGGTCTCGATTCCAGGCGGCGAGCCGCTCCTTCATCCGCAGATCGACAGCATTGTCGAGGGCCTCGTCGCGCGCAAAAAGTACGTTTATTTGTGCACCAACGCGCTGCTTCTGAAAGAAAAACTTCATCTCTTCAAACCCAGCAAATATCTATCGTTTTCCGTGCATCTCGATGGCCAGCGCGAGCACCACGACTTCTCCGTGTGCCGCGAAGGCGGCTACGACATCGCCATGGAGGGCATCAAGGCCGCGGTCGCCGCCGGGTTCCGCGTCACCACCAACACCACGCTCTTCGACGGCGCCGATCCCAACTCCGTCCGCGCGCATTTCGACGATCTGATGGGCGTGGGCGTCGAGGCCATGATGGTGGCGCCGGGCTACACCTATGAGAAAGCCCCCGACCAGAAGCATTTCCTCGGGCGCGCGCGTTCGCGGCGGCTCTTCCGCGCCATCCTCTCTAACCGCAAAAAGAGCTGGAAGTTCAACGCCAATTACCTCTACCTCGAATTCATCATGGGCCAGCGCCACTTCCACTGCACCCCGTGGGCCATGCCCACCTTCAGCATCTTCGGCTGGCAGAAGCCCTGCTACCTGCTGCAGGACGGCTACGCCGATACGTTCCAGGAGTTGATTGACTCGACAGAGTGGGCGAACTACGGCACGGAGAGCGGCAATCCCAAATGCGCGAACTGCATGGTGCACTCCGGCTACGAAGGCACCGCGGTCAACTACACCTTCGGCTCGCTCAAAGGCCTGTGGCAGACCGCAAAGGCCATGATGAATCTCTATCCGGACAAGGGCGCCCTCGCCCTGCTGGACGAGCCGGTGAAACCGGTGCACAGCTTCAATCCGCTGATACAGATCGAAACGCACGTCCGCGTGGAAGAGGGGACGCGCGTATGACCGGAAGGGCAGCGGCAATGGATCCGAACTCCGTCGAAGTGATGGAGGGCCGCGAGCGCGAACAGCTCGAAGGTTGGATTCCCTCCCTGGCCGGCGAGGATGAGATTCGCCAGGCGCTGGAGAAAGCCTTCGATTATCGCGGCGACGTGACGCTCACCCTGAAAGACGGCCGCGTCGTGCACGGCTACGTGTTCGATCGCCGCACGGGCGCGTCGCTCCAGGATTCCGCCGTGCGCGTCATTCCCTCCGAAGAGCGCACGAAGCTGACCATTCCCTATTCCGACATCGCCGCGCTCGCCTTTACCGGCCGCGACAACGCCGCCGGCAGAACCTTCGATGCCTGGGTCCGCAAATACTGGGAGAAGAAGGCGGCAGGGGAGAAAAACATCGCCATTCAGCCAGAAAAGCTGGATTAGCCGCCCAGGCAATCTCCCAATTTGCTCTTTACCGCCTGCGGATTCGCATGTTAGCGTCGTGCCAACACTCGTTTGGATGACACTGACTATGCGGATTTGCAGAGGTGCCTTACTGGCTGTCGGCGCTGCGCTGTTCCTGGTCTTTTCCTCCCCGTCCACGCAGGCCAAAGAGCCGCCCCCGCAGGTGCAGGTCTGGCCGGCAACGGGCACGCCCATTCTCCAGTTCGCGTTCGGCAAACTCAGGGCGCTCGACTGGGTCGGTACCCAGCGTATCTATACGGTGGATACAGAAGTGAAGAACCTGTGGACGAAGCCCATCAGCACAGCAACCTTCACCCTCTACATCTATGACAAGAACGGCGTAAGAATCGGCGACGGGTGGATGACCTTCAGCAACGCCGCTCCCGGCGACGTGATCAAATTCCAGACCAACATTACGGTCTCCGGACAGCCCGTCTCCATGAAGGTTGAGCCACGGACGCTTCCTCCGGAATTGGGCGGATTCGGTCCGGTGAGGACAATCTCCATGACCGTGAATTCCGTCCCGCAGGGGGCGCATTTCACTCTGGACGGGACAGAAGAAGGGATCACGCCGAAGGTCATCCAGGTGGGCGCCGGAACGCATCTGCTGGAGTTCGACAAAGAGGGCTACAACCACGGCAGGTATCCGCTGGCCATTGCTCCGAACGATGTTTCAGGCGGCAGCGTGAGCTACGAATTGGGCACCTCTGCGCACGACACCATCGAGCTGCGCGATGGGACTGTGCTTTCAGGAGATCTTCAGTCCGTAAGC
The DNA here is from genome assembly GCA_030038115.1 of Acidobacteriaceae bacterium. GTDB lineage: Bacteria > Acidobacteriota > Terriglobia > Terriglobales > Acidobacteriaceae > Palsa-343. The sequence goes on from JASHPM010000357.1 coordinate 5,752, forward strand.
GCGACCGAAGTGACGGTGCGGATTGGCGGCACGGATCAGTCATTCAGCCGCAACCAGGTGAAGCGAATCACGCTGGTTCAGCGTGACAACGGCGGCCAGTGACGCCTGCGCCTGGCTAGCGGAGTTTTCTCCCCCGGCGGACCGCCTCTGCTTCCAGACTGGTGTATTTGCGAAGCGTCTTGTCCATGGCAGCTTCCGGCCCCCGTCAGGGTCTCAAACTTTTCTGGTTCAGGGGTACGCCTTTCTCCGCATTCGCTCATCCCCAGCCTTTGATCTTCGGCCACACGGCCCGCAGATTCCAGTGCAATCCCCGGCACAGCCAGATCGTGAAATGCTCGTCCTCGCGTGACCAGGGATTGTCGGTTTTCTGCCCCGAGTCGAGGACGCTCGAGAAGAATTTGCGGTCGCCTTCCCCGTCGCTGCCCAGAACGATCATCGTGCTGCCGTCG
>JASHPM010000358.1 GCA_030038115.1 Acidobacteriaceae bacterium
CCCCATACCGGCGAAGTCCTTGCCCTCGTCAGCCGTCCCGTCTTCGATCCCAATGAGTTCTCCGTGCGTATTTCACGCGATGAGTGGAACAAATACCTCACCGATCCCGAGCATCCCCTGATGGACAAGGCCATCCAGGCGCAGCTCGCTCCCGGTTCCACCTTCAAAATCATCATGGCCACGGCCGGCCTCGAAGAAGGCATCGCCCAGGATATGCGCGTCGTCTGCAACGGCGGCGTCAGCCTCTTCGGCACCTACCAGCGCTGCTGGATCTCCGCGCGCCATCAGGTCCATGGCCTCGTCGACATCAACCATGCCATTCCCTGGTCCTGCGACGTCTTCTTCTATACTCTCGCCGCAAGGATGGGCATCGAAAAAATCGCTTACTGGGCCACTCGCTTCGGCATTGGTCAGAAGACCGGCATCGATCTCCCCGACGAGATGTCCGGCACCATGCCCTCGCCCGAGTGGAAGATGAGGAACTACCATCAGAAGTGGTACCCGGGCGAAGTCACTTCCGTCGGCATTGGCCAGGGAGCCGTCGCCGTTACGCCCATCCAGCTCATCCGCGCCATCGCCGGTATCACTTCCGGCGGTGTCTTCAAACGCCCGCATGTCGTCTTTCCCGGCGAGGTCCCCGCCGACGTTCGCCAGAGCATCCTTGACTCCTACCCTGGCTCCGGGAACCAGGATGTCCCCATCCCTCCCGCGGTTTGGGAAACCGTGACCGACGGCATGGCCGCCGTCACCGAGCCCGGCGGAACAGCTGCCCTGTCGCACCTGGACGGCATCGACTTCGCCGGCAAGACCGGCAGCGCCCAAACCATGAGCAACGCCCTTGCCCAAAAGCTCGGCCACGCCCACACCGTCAACGACAACGCGTGGTTCGTCGGCGTCTCTCCGCGCCGCAATCCCGACATCGCCGTCGTCATTCTGTGGGAAGGCGGCAAAGAAGGTTACTTATCCGCCCGCCTGGCCGCTCAGGTCATCGCGGCGTACGTCGACAAACAGCGTACCCTCGACCACAATCTCGTCGCCCAAAAGCCGAAGACCATCGACATCGGCGCGCTCTGGTCGAACCCCGCCGCCCCCAACACCCTCGGCGGCAAACCTCTGCCCACCCAGCCCGGCCAGAAGCCCAACCCCGAGCTCGCCTCTGTCCGCGCCGGCCACTTCACCGTTCCCGCGCAGCCTCAGCGCTAGCCCACCGCCCGCACCACCGCTTCCACCAGTCCTGCTACATCATGCGGATCGGCCTCTGCTGCCGGCTCCCACCCCGCTTCCCGCAGCGTCGCGCTCGTAATCGGCCCAATCGATACCGCCCGCATTGTCACCGGCACCTTCACCCGCGCCTCGCGGACCAGATTCAGGAAATTTGTAACCGTCGATGAGCTTGTAAACGTCGTCGCATGTGGAATCCGGTCTCCAGTGCTGAATAATGTGCGGATTGCTGTTACAGACTCCGCCGGAATCGTTGTCCGATACGCATCCACCACATCGACCGTCGCGCCCCGCGTTCGCAACGCATCCGGAATCACATCCCGCGCCACCGCCGCTCGTGCCAGCAGCACGCGTTTCCCGCGCGCCCGCTCGCCCAGCGCCTCCACCAGCGCCTCCGCCACATACTCCTTCGGCGTCACCGTCACCTTCAATCCCAAACCTTCGAGCGCCCGCGACGTCGCCGAACCCACAGCCGCAATTCTCAGATGTCCCAGGGCCCCCGCGTCAATCTCCAGCGGCTCCATCCGTCCCCGCAGCGCCTCCACTCCATTCGCGCTCGTCACAATTAGCCACTGATACTGTGGCAAATTCCTCAACGCCCCGTCCAAATCCGCATAGGACTCCGGAGGCCCAATTTCAATAGCCGGAATCTCCACCACCGTCGCACCCCGAGCCCTAAGTTCTTCCGACAGCCTTCCCGCCTGATGCCGCGCCCGCGTAACCAGAATCGTCTTCCCCGCTAACGGAAGCTCGCTCACGGCGCCCCAATCGGTGCTGCGCCTGCCGTTCCTGCCGCACCCACGCCCAGCAGTCTCTGTGCTCCCTGTCCCAGCAACTCTGCCGCCACCTTACGCCCCAGCGCCTCCGCATTCATTCCGCTCTGCCGGTCCATCGCCACGCGCAGCACCTCCGACCCATCCGTTGCCGCCACAGCCGACACAACGCTGTACCCCTCATCCCCCGCGAAGCAATGAATCCCGATCGGCACCTGGCACCCGCCGCCCAGGCTGGCGAGCGCCGCCCGCTCCGCCGTCACCGCATACCGCGTCGGTTCATGATCCAAAAATGCGAGCGCCTTCAGCGTCCGTTCATCGCCGGCCCGCGCCTCAATCGCCAGTGCACCCTGTCCCGCCGCCGGGCACAGCACCAGCGGCGAAAAGCACTCCCGCCGATGCGCCGTCAGCCCCAGCCGCTCCAGTCCCGCTGAGGCCAGAATGATCGCGTCCACCTGCCCCTCGGCCAGCTTGCGCAGCCGCGTGTCCACATTCCCGCGAAACTCCACACACGCCACGTCCGGCCGCTGCGCCCGTAACTGCGCCTGCCGCCGCAAACTGCTCGTCCCAATCCGCGCCCCGTGCGGCAGCGCCTCGAAGCTTGCATACAGCACCGACACAAACGCGTCCCGCGGATCTACCCGTTCCGGAATCGCCGCAATCGTAAACGGGCCGGCGAGCTCCGTCGGCAGATCCTTCAAACTATGCACAGCCAGATCGATCCGCCCGTCGTACAGCGCCTCTTCGATCTCCTTCGTGAACATCCCCTTCGCGTCGGCCTGCCCCCCACCCACCTCGGCGAACGGCACGTGCTGCATCGCGTCGCCCAGCGTGCGGATAATCTCAATCGCCACCTCGTGCCCCGCCCCGCGCAGCCGATCCGCAATGTGATTCGCCTGCCACAGCGCCAGCTGCGACCCCCGCGAGCCAATGCGCAGCACGCCCTTCGCACTCGCTATCCTGGTTTTTTTCTCGGACTCAGGCATGCGCGATCAGAATAACGTTTCCAGAGGCTGGACATCGGCGCCTCAGGTGCTGCGCAGCAGCACGACGGTTGAAGCCCCGGCCTTTAGGCCGGGGAGATGCCACGGGGAAAAGAGGGGGCTTTAGCCCCGGCGGTCCAACCCCTGCTTCCGCTCGTCCTCTCTGGTTTCCGATTGTGGCGCAGTGTGCGGCTCGCCTTTTCCGCACTCCCGGTCGAACATCCCCCGAATCGTCTCCAGCCCGGCCGCATCCCCCTCGCGCGCCGCGGCCTTCATCGCCTGCAGCGGCATATGCATGAACTTGTTCATCAGCCCGCGCGTCAAAGCCTCCACCGCCTCCTGCTGCTCCGGCGTCAGCGACTGCAGCAGTTGCCGTTGCCGGTTCAGTTCCGCCTGGCGCAGCTCCTCCGCGGTTTCCTGTACTTCCATAATCGCCGGCGCAATGTCGATCGTCCGAATCCGCCGTCGGAACCGCTCCGTCTCCTCGGCAATAATCGCCTCGGCGCGTTCCGCCTCGCGTCCCCGATCCACCAGGTTCGATGCCGCCACCGACTGCAGGTCGTCGATGTCGTACAGGAACATCCCTTCCAGCCGGTTCACCTCCGGATCCACATCCCGGGGCACCGCAATATCGATGACGAATACCGGCCGATTCTTCCGCCGGTGCAGGATTTGCTGCGCCTGCTCCATCCCGATCACCTGTCCCGCCGATCCTGTCGACGTAATGATGATGTCCGCCTCATGCGCCCGCGTGTGCAGCTCCTCGAACCGGATCGCCTGCCCCAGAAACTGCTCGGCCAGCCGCACCGCCCGGTCGTACGTGCGGTTCGCCACCATGATCGAGTCCGCCCCGTGCCGCATCAGCTGCCGCGCCGCCTGCTCGCTCATCTTGCCCGCGCCCACAATCAGAACCTTCTTGCCCTCGAGCGATCCAAAAATGCGCAGCGCCAGGTCCGCCCCCACCGACGCAATCGAAACCGATGACGACCCAATCTCCGTTTCCGTCCGCACCCGCTTCGCCGCTGAAAACGCGCCCTGCAGCAGCTTGTCCAGCGGACCCTTCACCGCGCCCAGCTCCCGCGCCACGCTCCACGACTGCTTCACCTGTCCCAGAATCTGCGCCTCGCCCACCACCATCGAGTCCAGGCTCGCCGCCACCCGGAACATGTGCTGCACCGCCGCGTCATCCTGATACTGATACAGGTGCGGCTCCAGCACCGCCCGGTCCACTGCGAAATGCGACGCCAGAAACTCCGGCAGCGCCGGCTCGTGTCCGTTGTGCGCAACCACCAGTTCCACCCGGTTGCACGTCGACAGGATCATCCCCTCCTGCACCCCCGGCTCGGCCAGCAGCGCCCGTGTCGTCTCCGGCAGCGCATCCTGGCCGATCGCCAGCCGCTCCCGCAGTTCCACTGGTGCCGTCTTGTGGTTCAGACCTGTGACCAGGAATCTCATTTCAAGCCAAACCTGTGTGCGGAAGAGTGAACAGAACCCATCAGATTCGCCGCCCAGACGCAGAGAATCAGCACAAATACGCCCGACGTCAGCCACGCGGCCCGCCGCCCGCGCAGCCCCGAGCTGCGCCGGATGAACAGAATGACAACGTACAACCCCCACATCACGAAGGACAACAGCACCTTGGGATCCGCGAAGTAACTGATCCCCACTTGTTCCTGTGCTATCAGCGATCCAGCGAACAACCCCAGCGTCATGCAGATGAAACCTATTCGCAGCGTGCTTTCGCCAATCTGATCCATCGTGGCCAGCGGTGGCAGCCATGTCAGAAAAGCGGCCCGCTTCTTCGCGCTCCCCGCCCCCGCTTTCGTCCACTGTTTGCTCTTCAGTCGCCGCTCCTGGATCAGATACAGGAAGCTCGACAGCATGCTGAAGAGCAACGCCGCGTACGCCAGCAACAACATCGCGACGTGGAAGACAATCCACCCATTCCGGATCATCGGCGAGCTGAAGGTGTATCGGTTGGGTCCGATCGCCGGAACCACCGTCAGCAAAAACGCCAGCGGCATGGCGAACAACCCAAACGAAACCGTCCGATACACGAAAAACGTAAACAGGAAAACCCCCACAATGGCCAGCGCCAGCGTCGAAACAATCTCCACCGTCATCACCGGAATCAGGTGGTGCGCCGTCGCCAGCATCTCCACCGACGCCACCAGGTGGAAAAACCACCCTCCCAGCGCCACCGGCAGCATAAAGCGGTGTCCCTTCGGACGGTTTCCCAGCACCGCCGGAATCGCCAGAAGACTGGCGACCCCGTACAAACCTGCTGCGATGCGGAGCCAGAGGAGAAACATGGGGGTCTCAGCGGAGAGCTGCAACCGAGGATTAACAAAAGTATAAATAACGCCTGGGTTCCCGCTCTCGAACCCCATTATCCGAACCAGGCCCACCCTGGAATGTGAGCCACATCACACAGCAGACCTTCGCTCCTGGCTCCCGGCTACTCGCTACAGGCTACCGGCTACAGGCTCCCGGCTGGTTCACTGCACCTTCACCGGAACCAACCGCTGCGGCTTGCCCGCCCCCAGGTCCACCTGGCTCCCCAGCAGCTGGTTGAACATCGCCAGATTGTTGGTCTCGATCACCCAGCTCACCACGTGACCACCCACCGGCACCGCCATCACCCCAATCGCCTCCGTCTCGCTGCTCTGCAAATCGCTCTTCGTCACCGGCGTCCCCTGCGCCGCGCAAAAGTGCGCCCGCTGCCCCTGGATGTCGTAGAACGTCGGCTGCTCGATGGGCATCATGCCCATCTCCGTCGTCCCCTGCCCCACCAGATTTGTCAGCGCCGCGTCCATCACCTTCTTCTTCCGCAGCGCCTGCGGCGGCAAACACCGCACATCCACGTCGAACAGCGCTACCCTCACCCATACCCCGTCGGGTCCGCTGCTTTCACCTGCGCCCGCCCCATTCCCCTCTGCGTCTTTCCCCACGGCCAGCATCACTTTGGTGCAGGAATCCGTCTTCGGATGATCCGGATCCGTGTCCACATCCGCGCCATAAATCAGGCGCAGTCCCGCCGCCTTCGCCGTCGACGCGTCCTGCGGCGTCAGCTCCGCCGGGTACCAATACGTCAAATGCAGTTCTGGATTCTTGTAGACCCGCGTTGGCTCCGCGGCTGTCCCCGCCTGTCCCGTCCCCACCGTCGGCGCGCTGTTCCCCGGAGTCGCTGTCTGCGCTCCCGCTGCCCCGGCGAGCGCCACCACCAGCATCGCCATCCATCCCAGCTTCATCCCCGCCAGCCTACCACTGTGGCCGCCGGTCGACCCCGTCCGCGGGTCCCGTCTCCTTGACACCCCTAATAATCTGGGGTCATCCCATGCAGGCCCTGCGCAGCGAATAATCTCTCTTCATTGGTTTTGCGCGAAGCGCGATATGCCTGGACGACGAGTCCCGCGAAGCGCGCCCGTAGCTACTCGCTTTGGAATCAACGCAAATCCTGGTTTTGCGCGAAGCGCGTCCGCCCGTGACGGCCAGTCACCATTCCATCGCGTACTGCGGGCTCACTCCCACCATGCCCGTCGCCTTCGCCTCGCTGGCCAGCTCCAGCACCAGCCGCTCCAGCACCAGCCGCTTGTCCGGAGGCTGCGAACGCAACTCCAGGTCTGCCCGCGCAATCAGCCGCAGCGCCCGTGTCAGCTCCCGCCGCGACTTGTACCGCCGCGCCTGCCGAATCACGTCCTCCGCCGCAAACGGCGGCATCCGGAACCCCTGCCACAGTGCCTGCCAGATCGCGCGCGAGTCCCGCACATTCTTTTCCAGAATCACCGCCATCTGCCGGAACGTCCGCGCCAGCATATATAAATGTCCGATTGCTGAATCCTCGCCGCCATCGCTCGCGTTCAGCAACCCATGCAGCAGGCTCAGCGCCCGCGCCCGATCCTTCGCCGAAATCGCATCCGTCAGCTCATACAGCGACCGTTGCTTCGCCGCCAGCACCATCGTCTCCACGTCGCCCAGCGTTATGTGCCGCTTCGCGCCGGCGTACAGCACCAGCTTTTCCAGTTCGCTCGCAATCAGCATCATGTCCGCGCCCAGCGCATCGGCCAGCTCCCGTGCCGCGTCCGGATCCACCGTCACCTCGCGCCGCTTCGCCTCCGTCGCAATCCACTTCAGCGCATCGGCCTCATCCACGCGCGCCAGCTCCACCAGCCCGCACCAGTCCCCCAGCGTCTCCCGAATCCGTTCGTACCGGTCCTTGTCCTGCAGGTCCATCCGCCGCGGGTCCGAAGGAATCCGCAAATGATCCGCCACAAAAATCACCAGCGCCTGCGGATTGGGCGACCGGAAATACGTCTCCAGCGCCGCAAATTCCTCTTTCTTCGCGCCCCGCGTGTACAGCTGCTTCAAATTTCGGATGAACAGCACCTGAAACGGCGCCATCAGCGACGGAGTCTGCGCCCGATCCAGCGCCTCAAAGATGTTCGTCTCCGCCAGATCCAGATCCGACAGGCAAAAATCCCGCAAATCAGCCGGAACCAGCGTATCGAGGACCGCCCGCCGGCACCGCTCGTAGAGAAACACCTCGTCTCCCACGAGCACATACCCCGCCCGCAGCCGGTTCTCCTTCACTTCCGCAATAAATCGATCCGTCGCCGCGAATCCCGCGCCCATCGCCTCCAGTCTACTTGAGCCGTTTTGCCGGCGTCCGAGTTGAAGCGCCTCATTAGAGAATCCTCATCCGCAGCCCTCCTGGCCCGCCTCGGGTCGGACCCCGGCTTGCACCCACGCCACAGATGGACAGACAGCAGAACCCGCCGGACCTCGCTCCCGATCTGCGCCGCGGACTGGCTCACCACGCCGCCGGCCGGCTGCTCATGGCGGCGCAATCCTATCAGCACGCCTATCGCCAGGACCCGGCGAGCGCCGAGTCGCTGTTGCTGCTCGGCATCGTCGCGCGGCAATCCGGCCAAACCGAAGCGGCCATCCGTCTCACCACGCTCGCCGCCGAGCGTCGGCCTGAACGCGTGCGTTTTCGTCTGCAGGTCGCCCTGGCCTACCTCGCCGCGGGCGACAAAGAAACCGCCAGGGTCTGGTGCCAAAACGCCCTCAGGCTCGATCCCGCCGACAACGCGGCCTGGTGTTGTCTGGGGGACATAGAAGCGGCGTGCGGCCACGACGACAAAGCCCGCGCCGCCTGGGAAGCCGCCATTGCCTGTGGTTCATCTTCCGCCCGCGCGGAAGTAGCGCTGGGCAATTTGCTTTGCCGGCAGCAGAAATTCGAGCAGGCTCTGGCCATGTTTCTCCGCGCCATCCGCAAAGCCCCCGAAAACGTCACGGCTCGCTTTTGGCTCGCCGCGGTTCTGGTGGCCCTGGGGCGCCGCGCCCAGGCCAGGTCCGCATACCAGCAAGTGCTCCGTCTGCGCCCCGCTTTTCCTCAGGCGTTGCTGAATCTCGGCAATCTGTACTACGACGAAGCCCGCTACGACGCCGCCGCACGGTGTTATCGCCGGGCTCTGGCCCTGCGTCCCGGTTACAGCAAGGCGTGGTGCAACCTCGGCAACGCGCTTCAGATGCTGGGCCGCCTGCGTCAGGCCGTCCTTTGTTACCAGCGCGTCCTCGGGCTCGATCCCTGCACCGTCGCGGCCCACCACAACATGGGCAACGCCCTCGCGGGCATGCGCAAATTCCACCAGGCGGAACACTTCTTCCGCAAGGCGCTCGAACTGGACAGCAGCCGTGCCGAGCACCACAGCAGTCTCGGGAATGCTCTCTTTGCCCTCGACCGCTGCCAGGAAGCGGTTGCCTGCTACAACCGCGCTCTGGAAATCCGTCCCGATTACGCCGCCGCGCACACCAACCTTGCCAACGCACTCATGAAGCTGGGCAGCACGACGAACATGATCCGCCACTACGAACACGCGCTCACCCTCGATCCCAACAGCGCCGGAGGCCACTACAACCTTGCCCTCGCATATCTTCGCGTGGGCCGCTACCGCGAGGGATGGCGCGAGCACGAATGGCGCTGGGATTTCCGTGAGCTCGGGCTGAAGCGCCGCCCCTTTACCCAGCCGCAATGGAGCGGCGAGCCGCTCTGCGGCCGGACCATTCTGCTCCACGCCGAGCAGGGTCTGGGCGACACGCTCCAGTTCCTCCGTTTCGTGCCTCTGGTGGCGGAACGCGGCGGCAGAGTTGTCCTCGAAGTTCAGCCGCGCCTGGCCCGGCTTCTGCAAAACACGCCCGGCGCCGTCGCGGTCCTGGCTCGTGGCGAGGCGTTGCCGGAGTTCGCCTGTCACTGCCCGCTCATGAGCTTGCCGCTCGCCTTTGCAACCACCCTCGAGACGATTCCCTCTTCGTCCCCCTGCCTTCGCGCCGATGCCGCGGAAGTTGAAGCAGCCAGCCGGCGTCGGCCCGGCGAGGGCCTGCGCGTGGGCATCGCCTGGGCCGGCAATCCGCACCACAAAAACGACCAGCACCGGTCCATCCCTCTTACGCAGTTGTTGCCTCTGGCCGGCCTCCCGGGGATTTCCTGGTTTTCTCTCCAGCTGGGCCCGGCCGTCGCGCAGATGCGGCCGCTCGCCCGCCAATTTCCTCTCGTCGACGCCTGTTCCGCCAGCCGCGACTTTGCCGAAACCGCGGCCCTCGTTGCCACCCTCGACCTCGTCATCACCGTGGATACATCCATCGCCCACCTCGCCGGCGTCATGGGCCTGCCTGTCTGGGTCATCCTGCCCCATCTGGCCGACTGGCGCTGGATGGATAGCCGTACGGACTCGCCCTGGTATCCCACCGCCCGTCTCTTCCGGCAAAAAATCGCGGGCGAGTGGGCCGCGCCCGTCGCACACATCCGCGAGCAACTCCGCAGTCGCCCCGCCAACCCATCCTGGGTGCCGCTCCGTTCGACAGACCTTCAGGACCTCTGTGCCGTCTGAACCGCGTGCCGTCGTCGATCCAGGCAGGTGACGCGGGTCACCGACACGCGTCGCGTTCTGGAGTATCCAGGATGAACCGGAGTTTCCACGAGGCGCCCGCATGCCGGAAACCTCCATTTCGCACCCGGCCGAACCAGCTCGTTCCCCTGCCATGCGCAAGGCGATCAGGGTCCTCGAGGCCGGGGCCATAGGAACGACGTGGATCTCGAGCATGTTCCTCGGTGCGGGCACCCTGCACTGGACGCGCGGCTGGGTTTTCGTCTCCATCTACATCGCGGTCATGGCCGTCCTCGGTCTCGTTCTGCATCGCCTGAATCGCGGGATCATCGAAGCCCGGATGAAGGTGCGTTACAAGGACACCGAACCCTTCGACAGAGTTTTCACGGCTGTGTTTTTCCCGCTGGGGTTTTTCCTCCCGAGTGTCGCGGGCCTCGACGTGGTTCGATTCCGCAGGCCCTCGATGCCGGTCTGGACCGCGTCTCTGGGCGTCATGCTCTTCGTGCTGGCTACAGCGCAGATGGGGTGGGCTCTGGCCGTTAATCCCTGGGCGGAAAAGACGGTCCGGATTCAGCGGGACCGGGGTCAGCGCGTCGTCCGCTCCGGGCCCTACCGGTTCGTGAGGCACCCCATGTATGTCGGAGCGCTCGCCATGTTTCCAGCCATGGCGTGCATGCTCGGGTCCCTGTGGGCTCTGGCCCCGGCCGGCCTCATCGTGGTTCTCCTCCTCTGGCGCACCGCCAAAGAAGACAGCGTCCTGCGCCGGGAACTACCCGGGTACGAGGAATATGCCGCGGTTACGAAATATCGCCTGGCGCCAGGGATATGGTGAGCACGGCGCTCGCTACTCCATATGGATCGCTGGGTTTCGAGCTGGTGAGTCCTCGCCCTGACGCAGCAGCGAAGTTCTTGTGTAGGGAGCTGTAATGAGGTTCCTCCGGCAATTCCTGACGGTTGTGCTGGCCTTTCTCTCGGTGAGCGCGTTTTGGGGCGGGGCGAAGCTGATCGCCAACGCGCATGGGAACCCATGGGGCATGATGCCCCTGAGCCTGCTTCGGTTTTCGCCCTTCCACTCGTGGCTGATCCCCGGGATTCTCTTGCTGGTCGCGAACGGGCTGCTCGCGCTGTGGGTTCTCTGGCTGGTCCTTGCGCAAAGGCCGGCTTATGGCCTCTGGGTGGCCCTCCAGGGATTTGTCCTGCTGGGCTGGCTCATCGTCGAGTGTGCCACGCTTCGCTTCGTCGTGTGGCCCCATTACTTCTACGGCGCCCTCGCGCTGGCGCTCATCGTGGCGGGCTTCGCGCTGCGCCACGAACCGAGCCATGCGCCGGCCTGATGATCGAAATAAGGCAGCCATCATGTCCCTGACAAAGGAAGTGGCACTCAACGCCACCGTCGATCAGAACTCTCCGCCCGCGATCCGGCAGCGCGCGGCAGCCGGGCTCATTCCGTGGATCGGCCCCCTGCTTCTGCTCTGCACCCGGTCCTTCGTGTGGATGGCCACGCAGGCCATCCTGGCGCTGGTTTTCCTCGCCCGCCATCACCCTGCCCCGTGGCGCGAGGCCACGTACTGGTGGAGCGTCTTCTTTACCCTGGGCGATATCGCCTGTCTGCTCGGCTTGCGTTATTTCACGCGGCGGGAAGGCATTCGTCTGCGCGACCTCATCGGCCCCATCCGCATGCGCTACGGGCACGACCTGTTGCTGGGCCTTGGCTATCTGATGCTGGTGTTCCCGTTCTTTATCGTTGCGCCGGCTCTTGCACAGCGATGGTTGTACGGATCTTCCGGTCTGAATCCGGGCGCCTGGCTTCTTCATGCACATGCGCTGCCGGCGTGGGCCATGGTGTATAGCATCACCCTCTGGTGGTTCATCTCATCGCCGACCGAGGAGGCTACCTATCAGGGATATACTTTACCCCGCCTCGAGGCCCTCACCTGCCACACCTGGATTGCGGTTGCTGTCGTTGCCTTCTGCTTTACGGCGCAGCATTGCGTCATCGGATTTGTCCCCGATTGGCGATTCCTGGCTTGGCGGTTCTTCTCGTTCCTCCCCGGCTGTCTTGTCATCACACTGATTTATGTGCGCACCCGGCGGCTGATGCCGCTCATCTTCGCCCACTGGCCGATGGATATTGCGGCCGTGCTGTTGACCGCCTTCTAGTCGGCCCTCGCCCCAGTCCACCTCCCGCTCCGCCAGGTCCTACAAAAGTACTATCGGCTTTCCCGGAAGCTCTTCGTATACTCGTCGGGCCAGGACATGAGCGTATTACTCACACCAACCGAAGCTGCTCGCCCCAAAGCAAAAACCTGGGCTGACTTCCGCCTCATCCCGCGCATCGAGACCTGGGCCCCCGTCGTCTCCTTCGTTCAGACCGCGCCCGGCAAAATCCTTCTGCTCGCCGTTTTCGGCCTCGCCTTGCGCTTCTTCGTTGCCGACCTCACCTCGGTGTTCGGTTTCGCCTTCCTGTACGGCATCATCACCTTCCTGCCGGAATATCGCCGCCTCGTCCTCGCCGTCGTCCCCGTCCTCTACGTCATCCTCTTCGGCATCCACACCCCGCTCCAGATGAGCGCGACGCTCTCCGTCATTGCCCTTGGCATGCTCCTGTACTGGTGCGCCCTGTACTGGCCGAAGTCGGCTTTCGGCCGTCGTCCCCTCATCTTTCTTCTCTCCGGCTTTTCGCTTCTTATCGTCGCCGCCTGCGCCGCCCGCCCGCACTCCCTGCCATCCTCCGTGCTTTGGGCTTTCGTCGGCGCCATGGCCAGCTACCTCTGGTTCATCGCCTACGCCGTCACCGACAAAAGCTCCAAACCCGCCTCCGACTCAACCCTCGAACTCGCGTCCTTCCGGCCCCTCTGGGGCACCACCAATACCCCCTTCCCCAAAGGCGCCGCCTACCTCCGCCGCATCGAGGCCAAAACTCCCGAGCAACTCGCCGTCACGCAGCTCAAGGGCCTCAAGCTCCTCACCTGGGCCATTCTCCTCGCCGTCTTCCAGACCCTTTGGTTCCGCTTTTTCCACGGAACCCTGCACATCCCCCTGCCCGATCAGGCCCTCGCCGCCAGCGTGCACGGTACCCCCGTCCCGTGGCATATGCGCTGGGCCGCCCAGATTCTCGCCTACTTCGAGCTCATCCTCAGCTTCTCCATCTTCGGCCACCGTTTCATCGCCTGTGCCCGCATGGCCGGCTTCAATGCCCTCCGCAACACCTATCGCCCTCTCTCCTCAACCACCCTCATTGAGTTCTTCAACCGCTTCTACTACTACTTCAAGGAACTCCTCGTCGACTTCTTCTTCTATCCCACCTTTCTCCGCTACTTCAAAAAACACCGCCGCCTGCGCACCATCTTCGCCACCTGCGCCGCGGTCGTTTTTGGCGATGCCTTCTACCACATAACGCGCGACTGGTACTTCTTTCGCGACTTGGGTCTGTGGAAGGGCATCGCCAGCTACCAGGTGGAGTTCGTTTACATGATCGCCCTGGCGGCCGGCCTGAGCATTTCCCAGCTGCGGAAGCGCGGCCCCAAACGGGCCGGATTCCTGCGCGGCCGTCTCCTTCCCGCCTCTGGCGTGGCCGCATTTTACATTCTGGTTTCGTTCTTTGAGACAGATACCCGCACCTTCTCGCTCCCCCAAACCCTGCATTACTTCGCCGGCCTGTTCTTCATCCACTATTAGGAGTGCTCATGACCGAAAAAGCCGACATCCGTAAGTTCATCCAGGATTTGTTGACCAGCAACGACGACCGACGTCCCCTCGCCGACGACGATTCCCTCCTCCTCAGCGGCCGCCTTCAATCCATCGACGGGGTTGAAATTGTGTTGTTCCTCGAAGAACACTACGGCATCGACTTTGCCGAAATCGGCTTCGACCGCGACCAGATTGACAGCATCGATTCCATCTATGCTCTCTCTCAAACCACGGCAACCCGCACCTGATAAAGTCAGGCTCACCATGGACCGGTCCGTTGCACCCCTGGATTGCTTAGGTTCGAGCACGGAGCAATGCGTTGCAGTTCAGCAAATTCTCTGTCGGCACCCCGGGGTGAGACAAGCTGCCGTCGTCCAGCATGGCGGCGGCCTCGTGGCGCTCGTCGTGCCCGACGAAGCGTACCTGGACGATACTCTTGGCCGCAGCAACGCCAACGCTGTCGCTCTTGCCAAATGGCAAAAGACCTACGATCTGAATCAATCCACCAAAGCGGCCGCATCCGCTCCCCCGGGTTTCAACACACTCGGCTGGGACAGCAGCTATACTCGCCGGCCCCTTCCTCCTGAGGACATGCGCGAATGGGTTGATGTCACCGTTGCCGATATCCTCCGCCTTCAATCCCGCACCATTTACGAGATTGGCTGCGGCACCGGCATGCTGCTCATCAGAATCGCTCCCCACTGTGACCGGTATATCGCCGTCGACTTCTCCCATGCGGTTCTGTGCAGGGTCCGGGAACAATTGCGAAGCATGCCTTCCGTCGCCGAGCGCGTGGAGCTGATGGAGCGAACCGCCGACAACTTTGACGGCCTCGCCCCTGCTTCCTTCGACGCAGTCGTCATCAACTCCGCCGCACAGTATTTTCCCAACCTCACGTATCTCACTCGGGTCCTCGAAAATGCGGCCCGCTGTGTCAGACCCGGTGGACACATCTTCGTCGGCGATGTGCGAAGCCTGCCCCTTCTTCCCGCCTTCGCCGCCTCCGTCGAGCTGTTTCAGGCAGCGGATGACGTCGATCTTGCTGAGTTACGGAACCGAATAAGCCGGCGCCTGCGCCACACTCCGGAATTAGTCCTCTCCCCGGCATATTTCCTCACGTTGACACACCGATTCCCCGGAATATCGCGCGTCGAAATTCAGCTTCGCAGCGGCCGCTCCGACAACGAAATGACCCGCTACCGCTGCAACGCCGTCCTTCACGTCGGCCGCGGCGAGGAACCGTCCTGCGAAGTTCCATTCCGGCGTTGGTCCGAGGACGGATGCACATTGCCCGAGATTCCTTCCAGGTTGCAGCGTCAGAACCAGACCTTCGGCATCAGCCACATCCCCAACGCACGGATTGAGAAGGATATTCTCGCCCTCGAAATCCTCGGCACGGCAGACCCAGCGTGGACCGCGGCAAGCCTCCGCCGCGAAGTGAAGCAGGCGGCAACCTGCGGCATTCATCCTCAGGACCTGCTTGATTTAGGCGCGCCCAACTCTGGCTTCCAGGTCCGGCTCAGCTGGGCGGCTTCCCGTCGCGACGGCACCTTCGACGCGCTCTTCGTCCCCGGCAGCACGCTCGAACGCTGCCCCTCCGCGGCCTTCCGATGGCCTGAGCCCGAACCCTCCAGCTTCGTACACCTCGCGAATGCTCCCGGCCAGACCAGGCTCCGCGCCGAGCTGACGGAACGCATTATTGCCCATTGCCGCGAAAACCTGCCGCAATCCTTCGTGCCGGATCGCGTCGTCCTGGTGGACTCGATCCCTCAAACGGCTGACGCCCTGGCTGTCTGCGAGCAATTCCAGGGATTCGAGGCGAAATAGCTTCGCACTAACTGCCCAATCGTCTCATTCCGCCCGGATCGCGAACACGTTGAAAAAGGGAGTGCCCCGCAGCAAAGGATCCTGCTCCGTCGTCACCTCGAACCCGTGCTCCTCCAATAGCCGCCGCACTTCCCCCAGCCCGCCGAACTCATCGGAGACTTCGACCACGACCTGACGAATAGAACCCCAGTGGCGCGCCTCGATGCCCGCCAGCACCTCCCGCTCACTCTTCTCGACATTGATCTTCAGCAGATCAATCCTCTCGACGCCCTCCTCGTCAATGATTTCCGAGAGCGGCCGCAAGGGGCAGGGAATTGTTGTCTTCCTGAACAGAATTTCCAGGTATCGATCCGCTCCTCGGGGAGAAATGCCGCTGTTCACCATGTAGGTTCGCGTCGTGGCGCGGTCGGTCTCCGCATCGGCGTAAAACCCCGATGCAGCCGTGTTCGCGGGATAAAACGTGAGATCTCCGACACCCGATTCCCGCCACAGCCCGCACGCGAAGACGCGCGCGTTCACTCCGTGCAGTTCGATGTTTGCCTTCAGGCACTCCACCGCCGCCGGACTCGGCTCGAACGCAAAAACGCGAACGCCCTTCCGTTCCTGATGAAAAAATATCGCCGCCAGCCCGATATTCGCGCCCACGTCGAACACGCAGTCGCCATCGTGCAGCGCAATACCGTGCTGCAGGTAGCACCGCTCCGTGAAAACCTCCCGGTGGACAAACCGCGTCTCATCCGCATTCAGCGAAAACACGGTGAGTCCATCGGAAAGCGTTAGCTGTCGCATCGTCACTCCACCGATCCCGCGCCCACCCGCTTCAGAAGTCCAAATGCCCGCCCCCGCCTCATAAACTTCCTTCTTCCAGCATCCGGGTCAGCGCTTTCCGGTCGACCTTCCCGCTGCCGATGCTCATCGGCATCGCCTCCAGCTCGTGGATGCGTGCCGGCACCATGTAGCTCGGCACCCGCTTCATCATTTCGTCCCGAATCCGATCGCGGCTCAGCCCCGGCGCGCAGTGGAACGCCACAATGCCCGTCGCCCGGTCGCCCTCCCGCGGCCACGCCACCGCCGCCACTGCGTCCGTTCCCGTGATCTCGCGCAGATGCGCTTCCACCTCTTCCAGTTCCACCCGATTCCCCAGCACCTTCACCTGGTTATCGATTCGTCCCAGATGGTGAAAGACCCCTGTCGCGTCCCGGTACGCCAGGTCCCCGGTCCGGTACCACCGCCGTCCCTCCAGCGTGGGAAACCGCTCCGCCGTCAGCGCCGGATCGCCCAGATATCCGCGCGCCACCTGCCGCCCCGCCACCACCAGCTCCCCATCCTGCTCCGGCGGCAGAAACCGCAGTTCCTCGTCCACGATGCCCGCCATGATTCCCCTGAACGGCTTGCCGATTGCCAGCGTGCCCCGATTCCTCGTCACCCTGGGCGGATCTTCCAGCCGCTGCGCGATGCAGTCCACCGTCAGCTCCGTCGGCCCATAAAAATTCTCCACCACGCTGTTCGGCGCCGCCCGCTGCCACGCCTGCGCCATCGCCAGCGGCAGCGCCTCGCCGGCGAAAATCGAAACCCGCAGCGACGGAAACGCCCCCGCCTTCAGCATCTTCATCCGCTCCATAATCACGCCCGTCGATGGCACCGCGAACCAGATCGTCAGTTCGTTCTCGCGGATGAACTTCGCTGGCGCCATGATCTGCGCCGCTGGCACCACATACACCGTCGCCCCCACTCCCCACGCCGAATACAGATCGAGCACCGAAGCGTCGAAGGTCATTTCAGAAAGCTGCGAAAACCGGTCCGTCCGCCGAAACGCGCACCGGTCCTGTGCCACAGCGAGAAACTGCGCTACGCTCCCCGCTTCGATCATCACGCCCTTCGGCGTCCCCGTCGTGCCGGAAGTAAACAGAACGTAGGCCAGCGCGTCTTCCGCCACCATGGCAGGCTCCTTCGGCCCCTCGTCCGCCAGCGCCGCCAGATTCTCAAAGCTGGTCACCGCCGCCCCCCCGGCGCTCGGCTTCGCATCCGCCCCCAGCAGAATCCGGTGCGGCGCCTCTTTCTGCACGCGCTCCGTCAGCAGCTCCGCCCCGGCTTGGTCGGCGATGAGCGCACCCATCTCCGTCATCTGCAGAATGCGAATCAGCCGGTCCTCGGGAATGGTTGGATTGATGGGCACATACGCCGCCCCCGACCACAGCGTCCCCACTACTCCCGCGTAGGTTTCAATGCTGCGCGATGCCAGGATCCCCACCGTCTTCACCGGTGCCCGATTCAGCCAGCCCGAGATCCGCCGCGCCAGCCCCGCGAGTTCTCCGTAGGAAAACCGCCTCTCATCCACCACCAGCGCCGTCGCTTGTGGCTCGCGCACCGCGTTTTCATAGAAGGGCAAGGCCAGGTTGTAGTTCATTGCCGAGGCGTCGATGCCAATCTCGCACTCATCGCATCTCAGTCTACGGGAAATTTGCTGCGCACCAGGCTTCACGCCGATTTGCCGGTGCGCCCAACCCACCCGCAAAAGCGCAAAAAAAGCGGGGAGCCGAAGCTCCCCGCCGTAGAAGTACTACGGGAGAACTGCTACTGCAGCAGCTTGGTCACCATCTGCTGCGTACTGTTGGCCTGCGCCAGAGCTGAAATGCCGGTCTGGGTCAGGATTTCGTATTTCGACATGTCCGAGGTGGCCGCGGCATAGTCGGTCGCCGAGATGGTGTTCTCCGCCGCGGTGATGTTGGTCTGCTGCGCGCTTTCGATGTCCGAAGCCGCCGTCAGCGTGTTGATGTTCGCGCCCACCTGGCCGCGCTGGTAGGCAACGGCGGTGACCGCATTATCGGCTGTTGCCAGTGCTGCCTCGGCATTGGCCTCTGATGTCAGGTTGGTGCCCACCAGACTGGTCCCCAACCCCGCGCCGGCCTCCACCCCGCCCACGCCGGTCACGTTCCCTACCGTTGCGGTAATGTCGACGCCCATCGCCGAACTCGCCACCGACGTTCCCACCGCGGAATCCGACAGCGCGCCCACCGTCACGTTGTAGTTCTGGCTGCCTGTGGTCGTGCCGTCGCCGGTGTAAATGTCCACTCCGCCGGTGATCGGTGTCTGCTGCGAAGCCGCCGCCTGGGAAGTCTCCGCCACCGTGAACCCGGTCACGCCCGCCGCCACACCCGCCGACGAGACCGAAATGTTCAGCTCGCCTCCGGTGTAGGAAACCAGGTAGTCGTTCCCCAGATCGGTCTGGAGTGCGCTGGCCAGGTTCGCCGTGGTCACACCCTGCAGATCGACGTTGACCGGAGTCGTCGAAGAGCCGGTGGGCGTAACGGTAAAGTTGCCCATCAGCGTGTTCGCGGCCACGATGGCGCTCTGCACGGAAGTTCCCTGCGACAGAGCGTTGCCGCTCGCGCCGTTGGCGATCGCGATGGAGTTGACGTTGTCGGCCACGCCCTGCGCGCTTACCGCAATCGTCAGCTTACCGGTGCCGGGAGCGTAGGAGACGTCATAGTCGTCTGCCGCGCTGCCCAGCGCCTTGTTGACCGTGCTCACCAGGTTCGCCGTGGTCACTCCCGCCAGATTCACGGTGATTGCGCTTCCCGCGCTCCCTCCCGTGGTCGGTGTGATCGTGAACTCGCCCCCCAGCGTATCCCCGTCGGTGAAGGTGATCGAGGCCGCTTTCGACGCCGTCTCTGCCAGCGCGTTGTTGGTGTCGTCGGCTGCCACCAGTCCCGTGATGTTGTCCGTCGCCGCCTGTGCCGTCAGCGCCACGGTCAGCGTGCCGTCCGAGTAGGTGACGCTGTAGTCCGGATTCTGACTGGTTCCGTTCAGGTCCGTATTCACCACGCTCTGCAGGTTCGCGGTCGTCACGCCCGACAGCACGATGTTCGACGGCATGGTGCCCGTGCCCGATCCGGTCAGATCGATGGTTCCGCTGATCGAATCCCCATCCGTCACGCTCATCGTGAACCCCGTCGGAACCGCCTGGGTGGTGGTGGAGCTGGATCCGGATCCGATCGCGGTGATTTTGTCGCCGGCGGCTGAAGCACCCAGCCCGATCACCAGCTCGTTGCTGCCGTTCGCCGTCACCGTATAGTCCGTGTCGTTGTTCCCGGCGGCTGTATTCAAAGCCGTCGCCAGGCTGGTTGCCTGAGCGCTCAGCGTGCTGCCGCTCAGCGTACTCAGGTCGATGCTGATCGGCGTGCCTGCGGCTCCGTTCACCGTCGGCGTGAACTTCAGATCGCCCGCCAGTTTGGCCCCCGGTACGACGGCCGCGCTGGTCAGAACCGTGCCGCCGCCGCTGCTTGTCCAGGCCAGGCTTGCCGGCGCGGCATAGGTTTGGGTCACCGCCGGCGCCACTCCCGCGGTCGTGCCGCCCGCAACGATACTGCCCGGAGCAACCGCCGCTGCCGTCCCTGCCGCCGAGCTCGTCGGCGCTTGTTCACTGCCTGCGGCCCCCCACGTCAGAGCGCTCGTGGTCTGGTCCGCGCTGAACACCTGAATGCCGTTGTATTCCGTCGTGCTCCCGATCGTCCCGATCTGCGACAGAATGTCCTGGTACTCCTGGTCCGCCGCGCTCATCTGCGATGTGGACAGTGTTCCCCCCGCCGCTTCCGTGGCCAGGGTGATGGCGCTGGTCAGCAGGCTCGTCACCTGCGCCAGTGCGCCGTCGGCCACCTGCAGAAACCCAGCACCCTCGCTGGCGTTGCTGGAGGACTGTGTAAGTGCCGCCGAATTGGCCGCCAGGCCATTCGCAATGGACAGGCCGGCCGGATCATCCGCGCCGGAGTTGATGCGCGAACCCGATGACAACTGAGTCAGCACGTTTTGCAGGCTGGTCTGCGTCAGGTTGAGGTTGTTTTCCGCGTAGATGGCTGAGATGTTGTTCAGGACTCCGAGTGGCATACATTTTCTCCCGTTTGAAATTGGGCCCCTGATCGAAGTGCCTGGCCTTCTGGCTTCCGCTGCTTCCGGGAACCGCTTCCTTGCTCGCTTGTCTCATCGGCGGACACCCCCTGTCCTTTATCAGGGCAGCCTTCTTTGGCCCCTTGCGTGCGCAGAATCAAGGACGAACCGGCCCCCGTCACCCCTTTCCGCCTCTTTTCCACCGCGTCGTCCTCATCTCCTGCCCCGGTCGCCCGATAAAAATCGGCTCATTTTTCTCGGCTTATGTGCAAATCTCCAGGTGTATCGAAACGATGCACCCCCGCCCGCACCCATTCCTTGTTCCCCCCATAAACACTCCCATGCCCGCAAATTCCTTACGCTTCCCTTGCGAGGAAACTACGCATTCCACGTTCTGCTGAAAGGTGACCGGGTGTCCCCCGGCGGAGGCCCGCATCCATGGTCACTTCTGCAAGAACTTCTGATTCGTCTTCTTCCATCGCTGCCCACACCACCCTGTGTCTGCAGCTGGAGAGCCTGCTCCTGCGCCGCGACTTACCCGCATGCGCAAAATCCCGCGGCCGGTTTCTCCGTTACGCTGTCCTCCTGCTCGCCGTTCTGCTCGCGGTCGCGTGGAGCGCGCGTGCCCAGTCCACTTTCGGCAGCATTCGCGGCACCGTCACCGACATCACCGGCGCCGTCGTTCCCGGCGCCACCGTCACCGTCCACTCTCTCGATCAGAACTTCGACCGTCAGGCCACCACCAGCGACTCGGGCGAGTTCGTCGTCGAGAATCTCCAGCCCGGCAACTACTCCCTCACCGTCGAGCATCCTGGATTCTCGAAGGCCGTCGTGGCCGGCGCCGCGCTCGATGCCCGTCAGGACCTGCGCGTTCCCGTCACCCTCAGCGTCGCCACCAACGCCACCACCGTCGAAGTCAGCGCCGACGCCGCGGCTCTCAACACGGAGAATGGAACCGTCAGCAACACCCTCGCCCAGCAGGAAGTCACCGAGCTTCCCATGAACTCCCGCGCTGTCTCTTCAAGTCCCCTGGCCTCGCTCGCCATTTCCCCCAGCGTCGTCACCGACAGCCAGGGCAACATTGCCGTCGGCGGCGCCACCTCCGCCCAGGTCGGCTTCTCCGTCGACGGCATTTCCACCGCCAACGTCCGCTCCAACGGCGCTCTCCACGATGCGTACCCGTCTTCGGAAGGAATCTCCGAGACCAAAGTGACCGCCTTCAACAATAACGCCGAGTTCGCCCAGATCGGCGACGTTACCTTCACCACCAAAAGTGGAACCAACCAGCTCCACGGCAGCGCCTTCGAGTATTTCCAGAACGACGCGCTCGATGCCACCATCTATGACTTCACCTTCAAGGCCCCCAAGAACTTCAACGCTTTCGGTGGCAGCCTCGGTGGCCCGGTGGTTCTTCCCAGGTTCACCGCGCTGAAGGACAAGACCTTCTTCTTCGTCGACTATGAGGGCAATCGCAAAACGCAGTCGGACCCCGAAACGCTGCTGGTGCCCACCTCGGCCGAGCGTGCCGGCGATCTCAGCGCTCTGGTCAACGCGCAGGGCGGGCCGCTCAACAACCCCTTCACGGGCACGGCGTATGCCGGCAACACCATCCCCGCCATCAGTCCCGTGGCCACCGCGCTGCTCTCGTACTACCCGCTGCCCAATGCCGGCGGCAACGGCTATAACTACCAGGCCCTCGTGCCCATCCCTTCCAGTACCGATGGCTTCGATCTGCGCGTCGATGACAACATCACCTCGAAACAGAGCGCCTACGCGCGTTTCAGCTGGAAAAACCTGTTGGTCAGCGAAGGCGGCAGCGGCCTCACCGCCAACCAGTTTCTCCCCAACGTCACCGCGCACGATCAAAACCGCAGCCTGCTCGCTTCCCACAATTACGTATTACGTAACAATCTCGTGAACGAATTCCGCTTCGGCTTCACCAGTTTTACTGAGAACGACGGCTTCCCCATCGAGGGCAGCTCCGCCATCTCGAGCCTCGGCTTGCAGGGCATCAACATCAGCTCCCACCCCACCGGCGACGCCTTCCCCACTTTCAGCTTCAGCGACGGATCCTTCTCCACCATCGGCCAGGACCGCGTCGGCACCACCATTTCCCAAACAACCGAGTTCACCGACAACCTTTCCTGGATGCACGGCAAACACTCGCTCAAATTCGGCGCCGACGCCCGCCACGTCCGCTACAACGCGCTCATGTTCTTCCAGCCCTCCGATGACTACGGCGACTTTATCTTCCAGCCTGGCCTCTTCACCAACTACGCGCTCGGCGATCTCCTCCTTGGCCTGCCTCAGGAGTCCTTCTTCGCCATCACCAGCCCGCAGATCAACGCCGCCTCCACCCAGTGGGGCATCTACGGCCAGGATGAGTGGCAGCTGAGCACCCACCTCACGCTGAATTTCGGCCTGCGCTGGGAATTGCTCCCGCCCTTCGACGAGAGCCAGGGAGACCTCGGCAGTTTCGATCCAAAAATCAACAGCGTCCTCGTCCCCGACAAGTTCCTCAGGTCCGGCAGCACCACCACCACCAGCGATCCGACCCTGCAGTCCGTCTACACCGGTTTCCTCGACACCTTCAACGCCTGCGCTCTGGGCAACACCTCGCTGCAGTGCTCCAGCGTCGCAACCGCCAGCCAGGATCACGTCACCCAGGGCCTGCGCGAGCTCTACAAATACGACTTCGATCCGCGCGTCAGCCTCGCCTGGCGGCCTTTCAACAACGACAAGACCGTCATCCGCGCCGGCGTCGGCATCTTCACCCAAACCACCCTCGGCCCCATGTCCTTCAACAACGCCGGCAACCCAACCTCGAACCTCCTCACCAACGTCAATGCCGTCTCCGGCGCCAATGGCGGCCTCGCCGTCGTCCAGCCCGCCTTTCAGTTCCCCGCCACCGCGCCGTCATCCACCACGGTCACCCTCGGCGGCGGCAGCCTCGAACAGGCCAACGACCCCCACTTCCGCGATCCCCAGGCCGCGCAATGGAACCTCACCGTCGAGCGCCAGGTCACCAAAAGCGACGTGGTTCGCGCCAGCTATGTTGGTATGGCCAACTACCGTCTGCCCGTCACCATCGACCTCAACCAAATCGCCCCCAGCACCATTCCCTGGGACACCGGCGCCACCGCCGGCCCCTTCGTCGACAGCCGCGCCCCGTATCAGAACTGGACCCTTCTCATGTCCTCGGAGAACATTGGCCACGCCAACTATGAAGCTGGCA
>JASHPM010000359.1 GCA_030038115.1 Acidobacteriaceae bacterium
AGAGCGAGATAGCCGGGCGAGATGACGTTGCGGAAAACCTTCATGTTCTCGCCGGCACTGGGCACGTAGCCTTCGATGCGCAGGTCTTCCCACCAGCTCGGCTCAAATCCCAGCGGCACGCCGTCAGACCAGGCCGTATTCGTCACTCCCGGGACGGATTCCATCTCCTGGCCGAGGCGGCGGCAGAATTCCTTTCGCTGCTGGAGGGTGTAGCCGTTGGTGGCGAGATAGAACTGGTTCAGCAGAACATGATTCGGGTCGAATCCGGGATCGATGCGGCTGGTGGCAGCAAAGCCGCGGGCCAGCAGCGCGGCGCAGACCAGCGCCACAAGAGCCAGCGCAACTTCGGAGGCCACGAGCGACGAGCGCACGCGATGACGTCCGCGACCCGCCGCTCCGCTGCGGCCGCCTTCGTTGAGCTTCGCGTTCAGATCGACGCGGGCCGACAACAGCGCCGGAACCACGCCGGCAGCCAGCGTGGTGAGCGCGCACAAGCCAGCGGTGAATAAGGCCACGTGAACATTCACGCCGCTATGGAGCGCGAGGGACAACTGGGGGCCCGGCGGCATGAGCGCCACCAGAGCGTGGCTGAGCCAGGGAGTCGCGGCTACTCCCAGAACGGTTGCGCCAGCAGTGATGAGAAGGCTCTCTGTGAGAACCTGTTGCACAAGCCTGCGGCGCGTGGCTCCCAGAGCGAGGCGCGTGCTGAATTCCCTTTCGCGAACGGTGGCCCGCGCCAGCAGCAGGTTCGCCACGTTCACGCAGACGATTCCCAGGAGCAGAATGCATACCCCCATGAGAATGCTGAGCGGCCCGGCGAGCAATCCCTGTGGGCCGTGCGGTGACTTGTTGAGCGGCAGCAGCGTGGCGCTCATGCCATGGTTGGTGTCGGCATCGGCAACGGACATGCGGGCGGCGAGTGCGGCGAGTTCCTGGCGCGCCTGCTCCATGCTCACGCCGGGTTTCAGACGGGCGATGCCGAGCATGTTGCGATTCTGGCGATCACGCAGCATCCACTCTCCCACGCCGTTGAGCATGGGCTGCTGCATGTAGGGCACCCAGAGTTCGAACGCTATCGCGGCGATGGAGCCATGGAAGGCCGGAGGAGCTACGCCCACGACCGTCAGCTCATGCTGATTGACGCGAATGGTTTTGCCGACGATTCCGGGATCGGCCGCATAGTGCGATCGCCAGTAGCGGTCGCTGATGACAGCCACGGGAAAGGCGCCTGGCTTGTCGCCGTATTCATCGGGAGAAAAGATGCGGCCCAGCTCGGGCTTCACACCGAGCACGGCGAAGAAGTTCCCCGAGACCAGTTCACCCCACACACGCTCGGCGTGATCATCCCTGCCGACGCTGAACGCGGCGGGATGCGTGACCGCGATGCCCTGCAGCAAGCGCAGATGATCGCGAAAGTCCTGGTAGTCGGGATAAGAGTTGGGCACGAATTCGCCGCCGGGGGTAACGGATTCGAGTACGACCAGGCGCTGGGGATCGGTGACTCCGCCGAGGGGCCGCAGCAGCACCGTGTCGATCCAGCTGAAGACCGTGGTGGTGGCGCCAATGCCGACGGCGAGGGTGAGAATCGCGACCGCGGCAAACCCTGGGTTGCGCGCGATCATGCGCAATCCGTAGCGCATGTCCTGGGACAAGTTTTCGAGGATTGGCAGCGTGCTTCGGTCGCGCCACAACTGCTTTGTTTGTTCCAGCCCACCGAGGCGGATCAGCGCCTGACGGCGCGCCTCTTCGGGCGACATACCTGCGCGGAGATTGTCGTCGATGTGCATCTGGAGATGGCTTTCGAGTTCGGCGTCGATGTCGCTGACGGCACGCCGGGATCGAAACATTCCGCGGATTCGGATCAGAAGTGCTCTGAGGTTTCGCATTTGTCTACTCCGATCGCAGGGCCTGCATGGGATCGACAGACGCTGCGCGGCGCGCCGGCACATAGCACGCGATAAGGGCAACGCACATGAGGACAACGACGACGCCGATCATGGTGAGCGGATCCCAGGGATGGACGCCGTAGATGATGGAGGACTTTTCCACGGAGATACTGGCCATAAGGCGCGTGACGAGAAGGGCCGCGACCGTTCCCGCACCAACGCCGATGCCAGCCAGGGCAGCGCCGCGCGTGAGCACCCAGCGCAGCACCTTGCCGCGATCAGCACCGAGGGCCATGCGGATGGCCATTTCCTGGGTGCGCTGGCCGACCAGGTACGAGATGACGCCGAAGAGGCCGACGCTGGCGAGCAGAAGAGCCAGGGCGGCGAATGCGCCCAGGAGCCACATTGAAAAGCGGCGAGTGGCGAGCGAGTCGGCGATGAACTGGTCCATCGTCTTTGGTCCGTACGCCACCTGCTGCGCATTCATGCGGCGCATGGCGCTCTGGATGTCGGGGAAGACGGAGTCCGGATGGTCGGCGCGCACGACGATGTCGGAGACAAATCCGTTTTGGCTGGACAGCCCACCCTGGGATTGCTGGACGAGCGACAGATAGGTGTCGGCGCGCAGCGAGAAGCCGGCATCGTTGTCGAGTCCCCACTGCATGACGTGGCCCACTTCGCCGACGATGGTCGACTTATGGTCCGGATCGGTGAGATTGAGGGTTTGTCCGACGGGATTGGCGTCGCCGAAAAACCGATGAGCGAAGTCCTGGTCCACAACAACGACGGGAGGAGAGTTCACGCCATCCGCGTCGGTGAGGAAGCGGCCGCGGAGCAGGGGAATCTCAAAGACGTTCAGGTAGTCGGGCTCGACGATGTAGCGAAGCGCCCAGTGCATATCCATGATGCTCGCCGGCTTTGGCTCGTTCGGCAGCCAGAAAAGCTCTTCGTCGTCGTCGCCGGTCATGGGAACCGCGGCCCAGGTGAGAGAGGCTGCGTGAACTCCGGGAACACTTTTGATCTGGCGATCGATCTCGCGGAGGTAGGCTCGGGCCCCATCCTCAGTGGAAATTGCAGGCGAGTTCGGCACGGCGAGGCTGAAGGTGAGAATGCCTTTCGGCTGAAAGCCGGGATCGGTGCGCGACAGCGCCACCAGACTGCGAATCATAAGGCCCGCGCCCGCGAGGAGAACCAGAGCGGCGGCCATTTCAAAGATGACGAGCCAGTCCTGCGCACGATGGCGCGTGCCTCGGACACCGCGGCCGCCTTCACGGAGCGTGTTCTGGGGTTGCTGCGCAGCGACTTTCCAGGCTGGGAGCAGACCGAAGAGGATGCCGACCAAAAAGGAGATGAGGAAGGTGAAGCAGAGCACGAGCGGGCTGAGGTGGATTTGCGAGGTGCGGGGCAGCGCGGCGGGAACCAGCTTGAGCGCTGAGCGGGTCCCCAACCCCGCGAGCAGCAGGCCAAGCGCGCCGCCGGCGAGCGCGAGCAGCGTGCTTTCGGTCAGCAGTTGGCGGATGATGCGTTGGCGGCTTGCGCCGAGCGCCAGGCGAACCGCGAACTCCTGCGAGCGCGCACTGGAGCGCGCAAGCAGCAGGTTGGCAACATTGACGCAGGCGATCAACAGAACGAACCCGACTGCGGCCAGCAACACGAGCAGGACAGGTTGCACATCGCCCACCACCGCGCTGCGCAAAGGGTCGAGACGGGCGCGGATCGAGTGATCATCCTCGGGATACACGGCGGCGAGGTGGTCGGAGACAGAGTTCATGTCCGCCTGGGCCTGCGCCAGGGTGACGCCTGGCTTGAGGCGCGCGATGCCGTGAATGCCGAGCCCCGCAGCGCGGATTTTGAGCGCGCCGGTCGGCCACTGGCCGATGGGAACGTACGCATCTTCGGCTCGAAACGAATAAAAGTTCAGGTCGAAAGCAGCGGGAATGACGCCGATGATCGTGAAGTCGCGGCTGTCCAGGGTCAGGGGGCGCCCGATGATGTTGGGGTCGGATCCGAATTTCCGCGCCCAGAAGCCTTCGCCAATCATGACGACGGGGGCGCGACCGATTTCGTCTTCGCCAGGCGCGAAGAGCCTTCCCAGGCGGGGCTTGACGCCGAGGACAGAAAAAATGCCGGAGGAGACATATTCGCCGTGGATGCGCTCGGACTCGCCTGTGCCGGTAAGAATGAAGCCGGTATGGCGATAGATGGCGAGCGCGGACAAGCTGCGATTGTCTCGCTGCCAGTCGCGGAAGTTGGGATAAGAGATGGATCCGGTAGCGAAGTTCGGTTTGGAGGCGGACACCGTGACGAGCTCGTCCGGGTGAGGCAGCGCGATCGGGTGCAGGAGCACCGTGTTCACAATGGAGAACAACGCTGTGTTGACGCCGATGCCGAGCGCCAGGGTGACGATGACGACCGTGGTAAATCCTGGCGATTTGCGCAGCTGGCGCAGCGCGAAACGGAGGTCCTGCCCCAGAGTTTCGGCCCAGGGCAGAGTGCTGCGCTCGCGGACGGCCTGCTGGGTTTGCTCCACGCCGCCGAGACGGATCAGCGCCTGACGGCGAGCCTCTTGAGGAGTCATGCCGGCGCGGAGGTTATCGTCGATGTGCATCTGGAGGTGACTCTCCAGTTCGGCGGCGATTTCGTCGTTGGCTGGGCGGGCGCCGAAAAGGCCGCGCAGTCGAATCCGGAGTGCTCTGAGGCGGCGCGCCAGAGAATGCATCAGGGAGTTCATCATCCCTCCTCGGCCGGAGAGAGAAAGCGGGCCACGATGGCGGCCGCCTGCTCCCAGCTGCGCGCTTCCTGCTCGAGCTGCTTGCGTCCGACGCGCGTCAGCCGGTAGAACTTCGCCTTGCGGTTGTTGTCGGAGACGCCCCACTCCGAGACGATGGCGCCTTCCTGCTCGAGCTTGAGGAGGGCGGGATACAAAGTGCCGTAATTGAGAGCAAGGAGATTGCCGCTGGTCTGCTCGATGCGCCGCGCAATGCCGTATCCATGCTGCGGGCCCATGGTTTCCAGTGTTTTCATCACCATCAGGGCCAGAGTTCCCTGCCAGACGTCGGTCTTGTCTCCCATGCGGTCCTCCTATGGGTGACCCATATATATACCCGTTTCTTATGGGAATGCAATAGGAGCCAACGAAAATGTGACGAATGAGCGAACTTCGCATGACGGGACAGCTTTGGGCGGTTGGGGCGGCATCGAGGCGCGGATTCTGGTACACACAGGACGTACCGCGTTGACGACGCCAATGAATATCCCAAAAAGAACCTCGCTTACCGCCCTCGCCGCCGCACTGGGCCTGTTGGTTTTTCTGCCGGCAATGACTCATGCGCAACAGAAGTCGTGGTCGCAGCGCATGGCAGACACAACCATGCAACGCTGGCCGGAGGGTCACTTTGCGCCGGCGGGCGCGTCATGGCACTGGAATTATGAGCTGGGAACGCTGCTGGAAGGCATGGATGCGGTTTGGTACAGCTCGGCGAACGGCGAATATTTTCGCTATCTGAAGCAGTCTGTGGACCAGTTTGTCGGACCCGACGGATCGATCGCGACCTACGACGCAAGCGAAGATTCGCTGGACAACGTTTTGACGGGGCGACAACTGCTCCTGTTGTACGGCGTGACGCAGGACAAGCGGTATTACCGGGCTGCGACGTTGCTGCGGCAGCAGCTGGCACAGCAGCCGAAGAACGCCTCGGGGGGATTCTGGCACAAGAAGATCTATCCGAACCAGATGTGGCTGGATGGCCTCTACATGGCGGAGCCGTTCTACGCGCAGTACGCGGCGGAATTCCGGGAACCGCAGGATTTCGCGGAGATCACGCGGCAGTTTGTGCTGATGGAGCAGCACGCGCGCGACACGAGGACGGGGTTGATGTATCACGGGTGGGATGAGACGAAGCAGCAGGCGTGGGCGAATGGGGAGACGGGCGATTCACCGAGCTTCTGGGCGCGGGGCATGGGCTGGTACATGATGGCGCTGGTCGATACGCTGCCTTTCTACCCGGAACACGACCCGGGACGCGCGGAATTGCTGGCGATCCTGCGACGGACGGCGACGGCGGTGGTGCGCTATCAGGATTCCGAGAGCGGGCTGTGGTACCAGGTGCTGGATAAGCCGGGCGCGAAGGGGAATTATTTTGAGTCGTCGGCAGCGTGCATGT
Organism: Acidobacteriaceae bacterium; assembly: GCA_030038115.1. Lineage (GTDB taxonomy): Bacteria > Acidobacteriota > Terriglobia > Terriglobales > Acidobacteriaceae > Palsa-343. The sequence continues at coordinate 6,050 of JASHPM010000359.1, forward strand.
TCACCTATGCGCTGGCAAAGGGCGTACGGCTGGGATATTTGCCTCGGGAATACGAACAGAATGCAGAGCGCGGCTGGCGTGGGATTCAGACGCATTTTGTCGAGACCCAGGGCGATGGGAGCGTGACGCTGACCGGGACGGTGAAGGCCATTGGACTGGGAGGCGGCGAGCACCACGACGGCAGCTATTCCTACTACGTGTCATCTCCTGTGGTGAGCAACGATCCGAAGGGGGTGGGGGCGTTTTTGCTGGCGGCCAGCGAGATGGAGATGGCGCCGACGGCGACTTCCGGGTTGGGGGAAACGGTGATGCTCGACGCCTGGTACAACAGCCAGACACGCACGAACGCGGCAGGGCAGACGGAGCTGTTCCACTACAAGTGGGGCGACTTCGCCAATTCCGGATTCTCGTTATTCGGGCACATCTGGCGGAGCAACGGCGTGGCGACGGAGACTCTCGCCAGCGCGCCGACCGTCGCGAAGCTGAAGGGCGCGCAGTTCTACATCATCGCTTCGCCGGATAATCCGGCAAAGAATGCCAACCCGCATTACATGACTGCTAAAGACGCCGATCAGATCGCGGAGTGGGTGCGCAACGGCGGCGTGCTGCTGATGATGGAAAACGATCCGGCGAACGCGGACATCGAGCACATGGATCTGCTGGCGGACAGATTCGGCCTGCACTTCAACAATGTGCTGGTACACCACGTGATCGACGATCAATTCGACATGGGACGCATCGATCTGCCGGTCGTGTCGACGCCCTTCACGCATCCGCATGTCTTGTATATGAAGGACACGTGTTCGCTGACGCTCTCTGCAGGAGCGGCTCCCCTGCTAAAGGACAAATCCGGCGACCTGCTGATGGCGACGGCGAAATACGGGAAAGGGATGGTGTTCGCGGTGACCGACCCGTGGCTCTACAACGAGTACACGGATGGTCGCAAGCTGCCGACTGAGTATGACAATTTTGCAGCGGGGAATGAGCTGGTGCAGTGGCTGATTGACCAGCGGGCACATCTGCCGCACTAAAAGGAAAACGCAGCCGGCGGGACACACCGGCTGCGTCGTAGCGGGCTTGCACTCAGCCCTCGGGGTGAAGAACACGGAAGACGTCGCCCCCGTCCGACCACACCAGCACCAGCGCATCCTGTCCCGCAGGAACGCCGGAGAGCTGCTGGGCCACGTCGGACGCGGTTGGGGTCGGCTTGCGGTCGACCGAGACGATGATGTCGCCGCGCTCCAGACCCGCGTTGTCCGCGGGGCTGCCCGAGCGGACGTTCTCGACGACCGCACCGTGGACACTGGCCGGCGCCTGAATCTGCTGGCGAACATCCGGCGTGAGGTCCGCAAGACCAAGACCCCAGCGTCCCTTGCCGTTGCCGTTCTGAGCGACGATCTGCTCGTGGCCGCCGTTCATCGACCCCAGCGTGACGGGCAGGTCGAGGGTTTTACCGTCGCGCATCACCTGCAGATGAATGGTGTCACCCGGCTGCTGCTGGCTGGTTTCCATCTGCAGTTCTCCGGCGTCGGACACGGGCTTGCCGTCGAATTCGGTGATCACGTCACCGGTCTTCAGGCCGGCCTTACTGCCCGGCGAGTCAGGCGTTACATCGGAAACGACCGCACCGACGGCCTTCTTCACGTCGAAGAACTTCGCGCTGTCAGGCGTGACGTCTTCAATCGAGATGCCGATGTAACCATGCTCGACCTTGCCGTCACGGATGAGGGTATTCACCGTCGGCTGGGCGATCTGCGTGGGAATGGCAAAACCCATTCCGGAAAAGGCTCCGGTGGGCGAATAGAGGAAGGTGTTGATGCCGATGAGCTGGCCGCGAGCATCGACCAGCGCGCCGCCGGAGTTGCCGGGGTTGATGGCCGCGTCAGTCTGGATAAACTCACCCGGCTTGCGGCGATCCGAGTCGGGGTTGTTGCGGTTGAGCGCGCTGATAATGCCGCGCGTTACGCTGAAGCGGAAGCCGTAAGGGTTGCCGAAAGCCAGGACCAGCTGACCGGGTTCGAGCTTCGATGAGTCGCCCCACGGGATACTGGGGAAGTCGTGGCCATCGATCTTGATGACGGCGAGGTCGGTGAGCGGATCGGCGCCGATCAGCTTGGCCGGATAGATGTCGCGGTTGCTCATGGTGACGCTGATGTTGATGGCGCCCGCGATGACGTGGTTATTGGTGACGATGTAGCCATCGGGCGAGATGATGACGCCGCTGCCCAGGCCGTGCTCGATGCTCGGTCCCTGCTGTTGTGGCATCATCGGCCCCTGGAAGAACTGTCCAAAGGGCGAGCCGGGACCAAAGAACTGCTGAAACTGCTGTTGCTGCTGCTGTTGATCCTGGCCGTCTTCTCCCTCCTCTTCGGATAGCTGATGCTGGCTCATCTTTGAGGTCACGCTGACGTTGACCACAGCCGGCCGGACGCGCGCTGTGAGCGCTTCCATGGCCTGATCGAGTGAGATGAGGGGCGCGACGCTGCTCTCATCGAGGGGAGCAGCGGCCGGAGCCGGGGCCGGGGCGGCGGCCGCAGGCCGTGCCAGGGTCCATGCTCCCGCCGCTACAAGAGCTCCTACGGCGACGATGGGGATGGCCACGCGCCGCGCGAGCAACGATTTCATTTTTTCGAGGTTCATGGTTCGCTTCTCCTGTTTGTGAACTAACGAATTAGTTGATTCTGACAAAAATTTTTGTCCTAGATCGTTTGCGACGCCGATCCACTTTCCTGCGGCACGATCAGCACGATGCGCATGACCTGAATCGGCGTTCCTGTATCCGGATCGATCACCTGAAACATCTGAACTTGCAGGCCGGGGTTCTCCATGTTCCGCAGCTGCTGCGTTCTCGTCGCCGCCGGCTGCGCCGCTGCGGTTCGAAGCTGCGCTGAGCGTGTGACGCTGCCGCTGGATTCCCTGGTTTCGAAGACGATCAGCATGGGCTCGGGAGCGGCCGCAGCCAGACTTGCAAGGTCACGCTCCGCGAGGCTGGCCATCACAACCGGATTCTTCGGGACGCGGGATCTGTGCGCCGCGACCTGCCGGACTGGATTCAGACGAGAAGTCACGGTGCTGTTCGCTGCTTTCAGGCGATCAGGAGCCGACTTTTGGGCCGGATGAAAACTGGCCGGCACAACGGCCGATGCCGGGATGCGAAGGCCGTCACTGGTCAGGGGTCTGGCGACCTGGGCCGCTGTGGCGGAATGCATGGGGACAAACTCAACGAGTTGCGGCGTGCAGAGCGCGACTCCCGCGCAGGCGAGCGATAAAGAGGCCGCGACGCCGATCGCGGTACGGCCGACGCGTGTGGTTGCGGCCGGACCCAGGCGCAAAATGCGGGCGATGCGGACCGAGGCATCGCGAGCATGCGCCACAGCAGTTTGAGCCATCACCCATCCGCGGCGCGCGCAGCCTCTTTCCAGCAGATCGATGAGGCATCCGGCGTAGGCGCGCGGATTACCGGTGGCGGCAACCACGGCATCGTCGCAGGCCATTTCGCGTTCGAGCGAGAGGCGCGCATCGATCCACCAGACGGCAGGGTGAAAAAAGAGAATTGCCCGAGCGGCCTTCTGCAAGAGGTTGGTCCAGTCGTCGTGGCGGCGCAAGTGAGCCAGCTCATGAATCAAGACAGGCCGCAGCTCCGCAGCAGAGAGGTCATGCAGCGCCCATGCGGGGAGCACGATGGCCGGGTTGCGGAATCCAAGGACGGCTGGGACGCGGGCGTCTTCCGAAGCGAGCAGACGAACCGGCCGATTTGAGCCGGCGATCAGATCCCGGAGCGACGGATCAAGATCCGCAACGGGAATTTCTGCGCCCTTCCCACGGATTTGCCACACCTGCCAAATGCCCGCCACCACGCGGGCCAGCGCGAAAGCAGCGATTACGATCCAGAGAACGAAGAAGGCTGCCGCCCAGAATGCGGGGATGGCGATTTCCGAGTGGAGAACCGAAAAACTCCGATGCGCAGGCGCGAGACCGCTCATTACAGGCAGGCTCACCACACACGCCAGCGCGACCAGCCAGACGGCGTAGCGCGTGCCGGCATTCTGGCGTCCCATGACGCGGAGCAGCAGCCACGCGCACGATGCAATCAGCAGCCCTTCGGGCAGTGAGTTCAGGACGCGCTCCACGGCGAGCTGGGCGAACGGCATCATCGCGCGTCGCTCCGGGAGATGAGTTTTTTGCCGGTGGCCATCTTTCCTGGGCTCGGGCCGGGAGCATTCTCCTCGCTGCGGGCGTTAGTATTTTCGTCGCTGTGCTCCAGCATCTTCCGCAAACGAGCCAACTCCTTTGGGTCAACTCCGCGGTCTTCCAGGATATTGAGCACCAAATCTTCGTGCGAGTTGCGGAAGAAGCGGCTCACGAGACGGCGGATCTCCGAGCGGCTTGCCTCTTCCTGAGCGACCAGCGGGTTGAACACGTGAGCCCGTCCATCCTTGGAGTGCTCGACGTAGCCCTTCCGTTCGAGGATGCGGATTGTCGTCAGCACCGTGTTATAGGCGAGCGCGGGGTTGCCGGGGAGGATGTCCAGAATCTGCTGAACCGTGCCGGGACCCTTTTGCCACAGCACCTGCATGATGCGCAGCTCGGCTTCGGTCAGGGTCTGGGACGTTTTACGCGGCACAGTTACTTAAACTCCCTTTCAGTTGATTTGACGCGCGAGGCCGCCGAAAGTAACTAATAATTTAGTTTTACCGGGGAAAGAGGGGAATGGGCAAGAGGACGAGTGCATTTTTCTCGCGGAAAACTCGATGAAAATTCAGCGATCAAAGCGAAGCGGCGGCGGTCTGCTCGTCCTTGTGCAGGCCGGCAAGGGTCCCGATGCCGAGCAGCGTGAACACATGCTGGTTCGTGGTGGTAAGCCCGAAGATGGCCACTTTCTGCCCGGCTTTACTGGCTTCCACCAATATGGTGATGATCAGGCCGACACCGCCGGAGTCGATGTGTCCGACTTTCGAGAAGTCGAGCAGGACGGGACCACCGCCGCTGACGTTCCGCCAAGCACCGAACATGGACTCTTTTGAGGCGGCGGAGATGTCGCCGCTGAACCGCAGCACGGGCAGGGTTGCGCCGTCAGGGCCGGAGGTGCGGTCGATCGTGGTTCGGGTGGCTCGGGTTCCGTCCTGCATTTGCGCTTCCGCTCTCCTCGTCCAGGCGAATCTGCTGGATGGCGCCGCGAGACCCTTCTGCCCGAGCTCTGCATTACTTCGTTCTACGCGCGTGGGCGGAAAGTGGAAAATCCAGGGTTACAGCGAGGCTGCGGCGGTGGCCTCATCCTTATGAAGGCCGGCATATTTGCCGATGCCGACCATGGTGAAGACTTTCTGAAAATGGGGCGTGAGCCCGAAGGCGGCGATTTTCCGCCCGGTCTTGTCGGCCTCCATGAGCAGCTGGATGACGAGCGCGATGCCGCTGGAGTTGATGTAATCCACTTTGGAGAAATCCAGAAGGACGGGGCCGTCACCGGTGACGGTTTGCCAGGCGCCGAGCACCGAGTCCTTCGAGGTGCTGGAGATGTCGCCGCTGAAGCGCAGCACGGAGATGGCTGCCCCATTTGTGCCGGAGATGCGGTCGATCGTGGTCCTGGTCTCGGCCTGCACTATTCATTCTCCTTGTCCAGCCGGATGACCAGCCGTACGTAACTGTTGGTACCTTTGCTGTCGTGGACCCATTCCGCCTCGTCGACGAGGGACTGAATGAGGAACATGCCCATGCCCCGAGGGTCCTCCTCACCGTGCATCTTGCGATCGATGTCGGGTTTGGCCGGCTGCTTCGAGATGCCCGCGCCGTTGTCGACGACCTTGACTTCCAATTCGTGGTCGCTGGCGGAGAGGATGACGCCGACGGAAAGCTTCTCGTTGAGCTGGTTGCCGTGCTCGATGGCGTTGATGCAGGCCTCGGCAACGGCGGTTTTGAGGTCCTCGATGCGGTCGGGGGGGAAGCCCATGAGCTGGGCGACGCTGGCCGCGGTGCCCATAGCCACCTTTTCAAACCCGAGCCGCGATGGAAGCCGCACTTCCACCGACGCACCCGTGGTTTTAACCATTGGAGTTCTCCCGTTTACGCGCTCATCCGCATCAGAGCGAGCGCAGTCATATCGTCATCCTGCCGGTGGGACTCTTCTCCGGTGAAGCTGCGCAGTTCCTGCCACAGCGTATCGAGGATAGCAGTACAGTCCGGGGAGTTGCACTTAAGAAATGACGCCAGCAGGCGTTCCGTACCAAATTCTTCATCGCCCTGAAAGACCTCAGTGAGGCCGTCGGTGTAGAAGAGCAGGCGCGACCCGGGGGGAAAGTCGGCAAATTCGGAATGGTATTCCACGACAGGCAAAATCCCGATGGGCGTGGCGCTGGCCTTCAGCTCGAGCATCGATCCGTTGGGCCGCACGAGGAAGCCCGGGTTATGTCCGGCGTTCACGACTTCCAGGCGGTGGGCTTTGGGATCGAGCTTGAGAAAGATGCCCGTGACGTAGCGCTTCCGCGTTTCGTCTCCTTCGGCGCAGTGCTGGCGGTTGAGACGCGAGACAAGTTCGGCCAGCGGCAGACCGGCTCCGACGCTGGCGCGGAATGCAGAACGAAAGGCGGTGCTCACGATGGCCGAGGCCAGACCTTTGCCGGCGACGTCGGCGACTGCCATCACCTGCGCACCGTCAGGCAGGCTGACGATATCCACGCAGTCGCCACCGACTTCGTAGCAGGCGCTGTAGCGAACGGCGACGGAGTAGCCTTCGATTTCCGGCATTTGTTGCGGCACCAGGCTGCGCTGGATGGCGCGCGCAGCGTGGAGGTCCTGCTGGACGCGGGCCCACTCGACACTGCGCTCGTAGTAACGGGCGTTTTCGACGGCGACGCCGGCCTGGAGCGCTATGCGCTCGAGGAAATCCTCTTCATAGATGGTGAGGGGCCGGGATTCCGGAGTCGCGACCACGAGCTCGGTGAGATGGCGTCCGTCTTTGTCGTGCAGAGGGAAACGAAAGCAGCCCTGCCAGGGCTCGGCGGGCATCTCTCCATAGCTCATACGCGGATCGGTGATGAGTGCGCCGGGCAGCTCCAGCTCGCGGACCACGATGCGGAGAACGGTAGAGAGAACCTCGTCGAGGCGGATGGTGGAATGAACCTGCCGGGAGGTTTCGAGCAGCGCCTGAAGGCGGACGATCTCCTGTTGCAGGTCGAGAGTCTCCACGGATGGCGCGGATCGGATCGGTGTGGCCATGGCATTCGCTGGTGAGGCCTGGGGCACTGGGGAGTTGGTCCACTGTAGCACAGGCGAGACAGGATGCTGAAGAGAGCCGGAGCTCCGGTTACGCCGAACCTGAATCGAGATCCGACCCGTTCTGCGAGGATTGCCCGATGAGGAAATGGCGCGTGTATCCGGAGGGATCGGCCGAGATCTTCACGCGCAAATTGCCGTTTGCATCGCATGTGTACATCTCGTGGACGGTGAGATTGCTCTGGCCATTGAGGCGGCGTACGGGATACGCGGAGAGATCCGCGTCGCGCTGCAACTGCGGATCGAACGGGAATCGAATCTGCTCCCAGTTTGTGATCTCTCCCAGGGGCTGGCCGCGATCGTCGAGCTTCGAGCATTCGAGATAGCGGAAGTGTCCGACGTTATGAGCCGGATGGTAGACGCGCTCGCTGGAAAGCGCAGGTTCGCCGGGCCTGGGCAGCCGCGATCCGCGCGGGAAAATGAGGTCGAAGACGATGTTTCCGCCGGAGTCGGCCTCGCGCCAGATACCGAAGTACTGGTTGAACTGCTCGCGCAGCCCGTCGGCCTGAGCGGAAGCGCGAATCGCCAGGCCCACCGCGCTCGCCGAGCGCATATACGCCGAGCGCCGCACTTTGCGGCCGAAAGTCTCGCGCAGAACGCGTGCTACGGGGGGCAGCTCCGATCCGCCGCCGGTGACGTAAAGCGTATCCAGGGGCAGGCCGGAATGTGTGGTCAGAAGGCTTTCGACCACCTCGCGGGTGGATTCGATCAACGGGCGGCACCGTTCGTAGTATTGGTCGACGGGAATGGTGACCTGCGACCAGCCCGGCCGCACACGCTCGAGGTCGATGGTCACTTTGCGCGTGTTGGGATTGAGGGACTCCTTCTTCTCGCGGCATTCTTCCAGCAGACGATGCCGTTCCCCCGCAGTCAGCCCTGCGTCGTGGGCTGCGGTTTCGAGAGCGAGGTCGGCGAGAATCTGGTCGAAGTCGTCGCCGCCGAGATTCGGAATTCCATCGGAAGTCTCGACGGTGTGCTCTGTCTCTCCCAGCGTTACGAGCGAAACATCGAAGGTGCCGCCGCCCATGTCGTACACGAGCAGACCGCTGCCGGCTCGGCTGCGGCGCTCGGTACTGTTGCGGTAGGCGTACTCGATAGCCGCGGCCGAGGGCTCGTTCATGAGGCCGAGCACGGTGAAGCCCGCGCTCTGCGCCGCTTCCTCGGTGAGAAAGCGCTGATTGCTGTTGGCATTGGCCGGCACGCCGAGAACAACCTCCAGAGGCTCTCCAGGCCGAGCGCCGAGATTCGAATGCTCCAGCAGATGGGTCCGCAAGGCGGTCATCATCTCCGCCAGCAAAAGACGCAAGGGCAGAGCCCGGCCACCGGCGTGCAGCTCCGTGAGTGGAGCGGCGGTGCGCAGACAGCGCTTCAGCGACCGCAGAATCGTCCAGCTGTCGTCCTCCTGAGCCGCAACCGCCTGCCAGCCGTAGAGCCGTTGGTCGCCCCTGACGGCCGCGACCGGAGGAAACCAGTCGCACGCCAGGCCATCCGGCGTCTCGAAATTGACCAGCGGAAAGTTGCCGCGGTCGACAGAAGCGACAACCACACGCGTCGTTCCGAAGTCGATACCGATTCTCATTGGCTTCAGTTTACGACGAAGTTACTGTGCGGAATCGCGTGGAAAACCGGGACGGAAACCGCGACGGCCGCGATTGTGCCGGCGGGTCGCGTGATAGCGTTTTAGCGGACTATCTTTCTTCGCCGTTCGATGCGAATCCTCTACGGCAGCGCGATTTTTCTCGGAGCATTCCTGCTCTTTGCGGTGGAGCCGATGGCGGCCAAGCAACTGCTGCCGGCGCTGGGCGGATCGTCCGCCGTGTGGATCACGTGTTTGGTTTTCTTTCAGATCGCGCTGCTGCTCGGTTACTTGTACGCGCACTGGCTCGGACGGCGGACGACGCGAGCGGGGGTGGTCCTGTACATCGCTGTGCTGGTGGTGGCGGTGGCCGCGCTGGCGTTCGTCACGCAGCCGGATTTAACCAGCGTCGCGGACCACCCGCTGACGGCGATTTTTCGCGCGCTCACGCTGACCATCGGGCTGCCGTTCCTGTTGCTGGCGTCGACTAGTCCTCTGCTTCAGGTGTGGCTGGCGCGTCAGGAGCATAGAGGCGTTCCGTGGAGACTGTTTGCGTTGTCCAATGCGGGGTCGCTGCTGGCGCTGGTGCTTTATCCCACCGCGATTGAGCCGCATCTTTCGCTGGTGGTGCAACGAAAGGCCTGGATCTGGGCCTTTGCAGCGTACGCCGCGTTGTGCGCCACGATCGCGTCGCTGGTTCGAATCAACGATAGCGGAAGGGGGCAAAAGGCATCGACCGATGCTTACCATCCGCGAAGCAGTTTTCGAGACAAGCTGCTCTGGTTTCTCCTTCCCGCCGGCGCGGCCATGCAGTTGTGCGCGGTCACCAGCCATCTGAGCCAGAACGTCGCCGCGATTCCGCTGCTATGGGTGCTGCCGCTGGGCGTTTATTTGCTGACGTTCATCGTGGCGTTCGAAACGCCCGGACTTTATTGGCGATGGCTCGTGGTGCGGCTGCTGGTGGTGCTGCTGGCGGCGCTTGCCTGGATGCTCTCGAAGACCGATGTGAGCGTGCCGATCCAGATCAGCATCGGCTTCTTTCTCGCCGAGCTGTTCTTCGCGTGCCTGTTCTGTCACGCGGAGACGTTTGCGTTGCGACCTCGCAATCATTCTGAAGCCACGCTGTTCTATTTGCTGATCGCCGCGGGCGGAGCGGCCGGAACCATCTTCATTGGAATCCTATGTCCGTTGCTGTTCGACGCGAATTACGATGTGGCGCTGGCATTCCTGGCGACGGCGGCTCTGGCCCTCATCGTGACCTGGCAGAACGGCTGGGGGCAACGGCTGCTGTGGTCTGTGGGAACGGCGCTGCTGCTGGCGCTGGTGATCATGCTGCACATCGTCTACGCGCGCAGCACGCTGGTGGAGGAGCGGAATTTCTACGGCTCGTTGCGGGTGCGAGAGTCGCATGTGCCTCCGCAGGCGGAGACGGTGCGCACGCTTCTGCATGGCACCATCGAGCACGGAACGCAGTGGTTTGCGCCGCAGTTTCGCCACAACCCCACGACTTATTACGCGACGGATTCCGGCGTGGGCCTGGCGCTTGGCTATTGCTGTGACGACCGGCCACGCAACATCGGCGTGATTGGTCTGGGCGCCGGGACGCTGGCCGCTTACGGACGGCCCGGGGACCGGATGCGCTTCTATGAAATTAATCCCGCCATTCGTCCCATCGCGGAACATCTGTTCACGTATCTGCGCGAGTCCGGTGCGCAGATTTCGTTCGCCGATGGCGACGCAAGGATTTCTCTCACGCACGAAGCGCCGCAAAACTTCGATGTGCTGGTGGTCGACGCGTTTTCCGGCGATGCGATCCCGATTCACCTGCTCACCACGCAGGCGATGGCTGTCTATCGCCGGCATATGGCGCCCGGCGGCATTCTGGCCTTCCATGTGTCGAACCAGTATCTCGATCTGCCGCCGGAGATCGCACAGCTGGCCGCTGCCTCGGGCCTGGAAGTGCGGGTGGTTGACACCCCGGCGCAGGAAGCGCGCGGCGAATACCGGGCAACGTGGGTGCTGGTGACGGACAATACCGCGTTTCTTGCACAGCCGCGCGTCGTGACGTTCGCCCGACGGATTTACCTCAGAGGGGGCCCGCCTGCGTGGACGGACGATTATTCCAGTCTGCTGCCGATTCTGCAGTGGCGGCTACCCGGCTGGAATTGACAGGATCCAGCGCAGTCTGCGATTTGTGTTGCCACACCGGATAGCTGACGTCCCCCGGTTTCGCCCTTTTCCTGAGCTGAAATGAGCGGGTTTTTTGTTCATTTCAATCATTTTTGTGGCTAAAAACTCAGAAATGTGGTTAGATTATGGCCACATCGGCGTTGTTACGGAGGCCAAACCTCAGCGCCGGTGCTTCGGCAAGGAACACAGTGCCCGAGCCTGGATGTCCCCTGCGAGAGAAATCCTGTGACGAAAGGAACCATCATGCACTCGATTCAGATGTTGCGTAAGTGGTGCGCTCTGATTGCTGTACTCGGAATCTTAATGCTGCTGCCCGGCAGCGCAGCGTGGGCGCAGAATGCCCAGGGAACGATTGTAGGACACGTAACCGACCCCTCCGGCGCGGTGGTTGCGGGAGCGAAAATCACGATAACGGACGTGAGCATTGGTGTAACCCACGCCGCCGTTACGAATGCAAGCGGCGACTATGTGGTGACCGACCTGAATCCCGGCACTTATTCAGCCGCCGCCGAGGCGCCAGGCTTTTCGAAATCGGTTTCCAGCGGGCTGACCCTGGAAGTCGAACAGACACTGCGTCAGGATTTCAAGCTGGCGGTGGGCAATGTGACGGCGACGGTCGAGGTCTCCGCAAACACCCAGATGCTGCATACCGACGACACCACCATCGGCCAGGTTCTGGACTCGCAGACGATTGAGAACCTGCCCGTTCAGGGCCGGGATTTCACCAACCTGATGATCACAAACGTGGGCACGACTATTGAGCTGGGCGGCGACGAGGCCGACTGGAGCTATCACGGCGTCAATACCGGTTACCTGTCGGTCAGTTCCAGCGGCGTACAGTCTGGGAGCACCAGTTACTCGATCGATGGCATCTTCGATGCGGATTACGAGTTTTCGACCCCCATCAACATCCCGAACGAAAACGCGATTCAGGAATTCAAGATGATGAACGGGATGTATGGCGCTGAGTACGGATCGGGCGCCACGCAGGTGAATGTGGACGTCAAGTCGGGAACGAACGGGCTCCACGGCACAGCCTATGAGGCTTTCAAGGCCAACTGGCTGCAGCCGGACAATCAGTATCAGGAGGTGATCAACCAGGACAATGCGAGTACGCCGGGATTTACACCCGGGCCGGTCAGCCCGCCGTTTCACCAGAACCAGTTCGGGGGCACGCTGGGCGGTCCGTTGACGATTCCCCGCGTCTATAACGGCAGAAACAAGAGCTTCTGGTTCGGCAGCTACGACGAAGCGCTGTACACGGCAACCGGCAGCCCCACGCCGGTCTTTACCCCGACGGCCGACGAACTGAGCGGCAATTTCAGCGCGTGGCCCTTCCCCATCTACGATCCGGCCACGACGGCCCCCAACCCTACATATAACCCCATGGCGACGAGCGGCCCCAACTCCAGCCCCATCACACGGACGGCGTTTCCGGGCAATATGATTCCTCCGGGACGGGTCGATCCGGTGGCGGCGAAGATCGCGGCTTATTTCGCGGCACCCAACAGCAGCTGTTCGGAATCGAACCATCTGCTCACCGGTTGCACCAATTACGTGGCCACGACCCTCAACACCAAGAAGCAGGGGGTGGGTACAGGGCGCATCGACCAGTACTTTGGCAACAACGACCATGTATTCCTGACCGCCAATGTCGGGGTGCTCTCGGCGGTGAATGGCAGCATTGCTTTCGGGCAGAGCGGTGTCACCTGGGATCGTCCCAAGCTGTTCGGGGGAACATGGACGCACACGTTCAGCCCGAACACGCTGAACCAGGCAACGCTGGGCTACAGCCGCGACCATTTCCTGACCGGCGTGAGCACGGCGTACGGGCCCAACCTCTCGGCGCTGGTGGGACTGGCCAATACGGCGCCGAACCCGGTCACCTTCGACCTGCCCAACGTTTGCCTGAACAACTACTACTGTATCGGCGGCGGAGAGCCGACGACCTACGCCGACAATATCTACCAGGGCGTAGACACGATCACGATGGTGCGGGGGCGTCACACCCTGAATTACGGGCTGGACTACCGGCGCGTGCAGCTTTTCGAGCTGGACAACTATCTGGGAACCGGGGCGCTCTCGTTTAACGGCGAATTCACAGCTTTGGTGCCTTCCGCGGCCGGCCAGGCCTATGCCAGCTCGGGAAGCTACACAGCCAATGCTCCCTACCAGGGCAATGCCGCCGCGGACTTCGTTCTGGGCCAGACCTCTGGAGCCACGGGCCCGCCGCCATTGGGCACCGACGACTACATTCTGTGGGGCAACAACTGGAATCTCTTTGTCCAGGACGATTTCCACGCCACGCGAAGGCTGACTTTGAATGCAGGGCTGCGCTGGGAGCGTCCGCCCAACTTCCACAGCACGCACGATGACGGCTATGCCTTCAGCACCGCGAATGGCGGCCAGTTTATCTGGGCAAACTGCAATTTCACCAAGCCGATCCTGGCCGCGGGCGGCAATCCGAACTTCCTGCAGTGCGGGGCGAGCAATACCCTGGTCCCCATCGACAACAAGGATTTTGCTCCCCGCGCCGGCTTCGCGCTCCAGGCCATGGACAAACTCGTGGTTCGCGGCGGCTATGGCATCTTCTACGGCCTCTACAACCGGTACTACGACGGTACGCAGTTCGACAAGGACGAGCTTTACAACGAGACCGCGACGACCTATCCGTCGCCGAGCGGGACGGAAACGCAGTCGACAGCGGTGGTTCAGAACCTGTGGGCTCCACCGGTCAACTCGGACCAGCTTTTTGTTACGCCTGGCTGGGAATTCCCTTTCAATCAGACGAACTGGCCAACGAATCACAACCCCTATGACGAGCAGTGGACGCTGGACACTGAATACTCGCTGACGCCGAGCCTGATGGTCGATTTGGGCTACGTGGGCGATCACGGCCTGCGTCAGGAGAGCCAGGACATCATCGGCGCGGCCGCGCCGCCCACCGTCGCCAATGATCCCTGCAACTCGACAGTGGACATCTCCCAGGCATCGTCCACCTGCCTTGCCGACCCCAACTTCCAGCCCATCGATACCCGCGAACCCTACCCCAACATGCCACCGTATCTCTATGGCAATATCAACGGCTTCTCCTCCAGTTACAACGGCCTGCAAATGCAGTTCATTGAGCGGAATTACCACGGGCTGAATTTCCACGCCAATTACACGTATTCGAAGGCGCTGGACCTGACCTCAGGCATTAACAACATCAACGGGGAGCCCAGCCTGATCCAGAACCCACAGAACCCCTATCAGGAATATGGCCTGTCGGCGTCCAATGAGAAGCATCGCCTGGTACTGACCTATGTGTACATAGTGCCCGACCACCTCTTCGCCTCGCACCTGCTGAACACCCTCGTTTCCGGATGGACAACCAGTGGCATCTACCAGCTGGGCAGCGGCCTTCCCTTCAACATCTCCTCTCCGGAGACCGATCAGATGGCGGAGTATTACGGCGGCCGCATCAACGCCAACTCAACGTTCCAGAATAAATCCAACTTCAAGAGGACTCTCACGGAGTACTTCGACGTCAGCAAGTATTCCAGCCCGCCTCTGGGCCGCTATGGGAACACCAACAAGAGCCCGGAGATCACACCCTATATCGAGAACTTCGATGCCAATTTCGGCAAGAACACGCACATCGCGGAAAAGCTGAACCTGCTGATTCGCGCGGATATTTTCAATCTCGGCGGTACGTGGCACTCGCCGTATTCTCCGACCGGCCAGAACGGAAACATGTTCCCTCAGGGCAACATCACCGCCAGCAATTTCGGGCAACTGATCAACACAAACTATGGGAACGTTTCTCTGTGGAACCCGCACGTTCTGCAGCTCACCGGGCAGTTCACGTTTTAGGGAGTTGGAACTTTGGCCGCGGCTGTCTTGTATGATCGACAGGCAGCCGCCACCGTAAACGTCCGGACCTTCTGCCGAGTGCACGCAGACCGTGGAGAGGGTCCGGATTTTGTGTGAGCAGAAAGAACGATGGTTCTCGAGATTTGCGTAGATTCGGTGGAATCGGCGGTAGCCGCGGAGCGCGGAGGGGCGCGGCGCGTGGAGCTCTGCAGCGATCTGCTGGAGGGGGGTGTAACTCCCTCCTCCGGCTTAATTGCGCAGGTGCGCCGGCGGATCGGCATCGGCCTGTTTGTCATGATTCGTCCCCGCGGGGGCGATTTTTGCTACACCGGGCAGGAATTCGAGGTCATGCAGCAGGACATCCGGCAGGCGCGCGATCTGGGCGCAGACGGCATCATCGTCGGGGTGCTGGACCAGCATGCCCGCGTGGATGTGGATCGCACCAGGCAGCTGGTGGAGCTGGCCAGTCCTTTGCCGGTAACGTTTCATCGCGCCATCGACATGACTCCGGATCCGCGCGCTGCTCTGGAAGACGTAATCAAATGCGGCGCAAAGCGGGTGCTGACTTCAGGAGGCGCAGCGAAGGTGACAGAGGGTCTGTCCATGGTGTCCTGTATGGTTCAGATCGCGAAGGACCGCATTATCGTGATGCCAGGCGGCGGCATCACCCCGGATACGATTACCAGCGTCGCCGAAGCGACAGGCGCGAGCGAATTCCACGCGAGCCTGAGAAGCGCGCGACCCAGCCCTGTGGAATTTCGCCGGCAGGACGTACACATGGGCGAGGTTCGCGATCGCGAATACCTGCGCTTTGTGGTGGAAGAAGAGAATGTCCGCACCCTCTCGCAGGCGCTGCAGCGCGCGGTCGAGGAGCGGGCGGCCGCGGGGCTCCGTTGAATGGCTCCTGAGCCGTGCAAAAAACGTGACGAACGGCGGGTTTCAGCGATAATGGTTCGGCAATCCCATGTCACTGAAAACTGAGCAGCGGGCGAAGAAGATTCTGCAGGTGCTTCTGCAGCACGGCAATGCCTCGGTGGACGAACTGGTTGCGTTTCTGGGTGCTTCGGCTCCCAGCGTTCGCCGCGACCTTGCGCGTCTGGAGGAGCGCAACCTGGTGCATCGCACGCATGGCGGCGCGCGCCTGGCCGGCCAGATGCAGTATGAGCCGTTTCGCTTCGACTCTTCGTTTCATGTGCGGGAGTCGCGCTTCACTGAAGAAAAGCGCCGCATCGGCATGGCAGCGGCGGAACTGATCCGCGAGCATGACACCGTGGGCTTCACCGCGGGCACGACCCCGACCCAGGTGGCGCGCTGCATCCGGCATCGCAATTCGATCCACGTCATCACCAACGCAGTGAATATCGCTATGGAACTGAGCAATCAGCCCGCGCTTAACGTGACGCTCACCGGAGGAACCATGCGCTGGGCTGGCGCGTTCTCACTGACCGGCCCGACCGCCATCGAGATGCTGAACGGCGTTTTCATGCACAAGACGTTCATCGGTGCGTGCGGCGTGGATGCGCAGCGCGGTGTGACGACCATCGAACCCGACGAGGCAGCCGTTTTTCGCGCCATGGTTCGTCAGGCGAAACAGGTGATTGTGGTGGCCGATTCGAGCAAGATCGGCATGGTGAGCCCGGCGCTGATTTGCCCCGCAAACGAGATCGACATCCTGGTGACCGACTCGGGAATCGCAGCGGATGCACTGGAAGCTTTCAGAGCGAATGATATCGAGGTGCACGCGGTATGAACTCAATGAAACACCTGGCCTGGGTGCTGCTGGCCGCACTCGGGGCACCTGCGCTGGCTGCGAATCATCCCGTGGCGCTGTTCTACATGACCAGTGACCCGAAGTCGATCCGCGACTTCTTTGCGCATTCCTCACAGATCGATCTTCTGGTTCCAACCTGGTACCAGGTGGATGAGAACGGTCTGGTAACCGGAGCGCCGGAACCGGCAGTGCTGGCCGAGGCGCAGAGCGAAAAGCTGCCTGTGATGCCGATCGTGGCGCTCTTCAACAAGAAGAGCTTTCATCTGCTGACGGCCAGCGCCACGGCGCAGGCGCAGATGAATCAGGCGCTGATCCGCGAGTGCAGATTGCACGGCTATATCGGCTTTCAGTTCGATCTCGAGAATATCGAATGGACGGATCGTGACGCGCTGACGGAGCTGGTCACCAATACGTCGGTCGATCTGCATCGCGCAGGGCTTCAGCTCAGCATCGCTACGGTCCCCAACGCGCCCGGATACCCGGGCAGCGGCGGCTTCGCCAAATGGATCTACACGGACTGGCGCGGAGCATACGACCTGGCCGCCATCGCAAAAGCCGTCGATCTGGTTTGCCTGATGACGTACGACCAGAACACACGCTGGACGACGCCCGGCCCGGTCGCGGGCTGGCAATGGACCGTCGACAATCTCAAATACGCGCTGCAGTTCGTCCCGAAGGACAAGCTTTCACTGGGCATTCCTCTCTACGGCTATCACTGGTACACGGGCGCGCCGACCATCACACCGCCAGCCAGGGAAGGGGAACTGCCCACGGAGAAACCGAATCCGACGGCGGACTATATCAGCACAGCGGACGCACTGCAGCTGGCCCATGACTGGAACGGGAAGATTCAGTGGGACGACGAGGATCACACCGCGTGGTTCTACTTCTATCGCGACCAGATGCGCGAATGGATTTTTTACACCGATCTGCACACGTTCAGGGATCGCTATGAGCTGGCACAGCAGTATGGACTACAGGGATTCTGCTCGTGGGTGCTCGGCGAGGAAGACCCTGAAATCTGGACGTTCCTGCCAAAGCGGCAGCAATAACGGATCGCAGACGAGCGGAGCAGTCGCAGCCGTCGCCTTGATGGGAAGAGATGAATCGGATGCCGTATTACCTCGGCGTGGATGCCGGTGGGACCAAGACGGAGTTTGTGCTGGGTGATGAAACCCGAGAGCTGGGCCGCGTGCGCACGGGAACGATCAAGAGGATGAAGGCCGACGTCACGACGGCGGAAGCGAATCTGCAGACTGCGCTGCGAGAGCTTCACGCCGCGACCGGTATTCCGGTCGAGTCAATCACTCGCTGTTGCATCGGGACCGCAGGCGAGTCGGTGCCGCTGGTTGTGAACTGGCTGCGGGCAGCGTTTGCGCGCCACGTTGGCGGAGAGCTGGTCATCGTCGGCGACGTGGAGATCGCCCTCGACTCGGCCTTCTTTGGCGGCCGCGGCGTGCTGGTCCTCGCCGGCACAGGGTCCAACGTCGCGGGCCGCGCTGTTACCGGGGAAATCGTCACCGCGGGAGGATGGGGTCCCGCACTGGCCGATCAGGGATCGGGACATTTTCTTGGGCTTGAAGCGCTGCGCCGGGGCCTTCTCGCCATCGATCAGCAGCGTCCTACTCGACTGCTGGATTTGGCTCGGGATTTTTGGAAGCTTGGCTCACTGGCCGAGCTGATTGAGTTCGCCAATGCTAATCCTGCACCGGAGTTTTCGCGACTCGCTCCTCTGGTGGTCGCCGCCGCCGAGCAGGGCGACGTGGTCGCTCAGGAGGTCGTCGCCCAGGGAGGATCGGATCTGGCCGCACTGGCCGGGCTGGTAATCGAGCGCATTCGCAAACTCGAAGCGGCGAGCGGCCACGCTTTCGACATTCCCGCCGTGGCTGTCGCGGGCAGCATCCTCGAGCGAGCGGCACCGGTCCGCAATGCGCTGGTCGCGGAATTGCACAAACGCTACCCAGGAATTGTGGTGAAGGATGCTCCTGCCGATCCACCCGCGGGAGCCTTGTGGGCTGCGCGTCAAACGACTCACGCGGCTCCTGCCGCGCATTGAGGCCGCAATGGAAAGAGTGCATGGAGATTCGGTGCAGCGCCGCTTCCGCAGTTTGTTCCTCGGGGCAGGGCTCGTCGCGATGGCCGGGGTTGCCTCTGCGCGGGCGCAAAACTTCGCTGAAGTGAAACCTTCGCCACAGCAGGTAGCCTGGCAGGACCTCGAATTCGGCGTCATCATTCATTTCTCGACAAATACATTTCTGGACCGAGAATGGGGCGACGGCATGGCCAGCCCCACCGTGTTCAATCCCACGCAGTTTGATCCTGACCAATGGATGCAGGCCATTCGCGCGGCGGGCGCGAAGTACGTGATCCTCGTCGCGAAACATCACGACGGCTTTTGCCTCTGGCCGACCGCCCAGACTGACTACAGCGTTAAGGCCAGCCCATGGGAAGGAGGGAAAGGCGACGTGGTGGGCGATGTTGCACGAGCCGCCCGCAAATATGGGCTGCGCTTTGGGATTTACCTGTCGCCCTGGGATCGGCACGATCCGCGCTACAACGATGCCGCCGCCTACGATCGGTATTACAACGCGGAGCTTGAGGAACTGGCACAGAACTATGGCGATCTTGTGGAGTTCTGGCTGGACGGCGCCGGCAGCGCAGGTCACGTCTACGACTTCAGGAAGATCATCGAGACCCTGCGCACGTATCAACCCAACACCATCGTCTTTGCCGACACCGCGCTGTTTGAATATGGCGACGCGCGCTGGGTGGGGAATGAGGATGGCCGTGTGCCGTACGAGAACTGGAATGTGATCGATCGCCACGGCTATTTGCGCTGGCGCCCGGTGGAGGCGGACACCCCGCTGCGCGCAGGCCACTGGTTCTGGCACCCGAACGACGAGGCCTCTCTCAAGAGCGTGGCGGAACTGCTGACCACCTGGGACGAAACCGTGGGCCACGGCGCACAGTTAATGCTGGGCCTCGCGCCCGACCGTCGCGGTCTGCTGCCGGAGAGCGACGTTGCACGCCTGGAGGAATTTGGCGAAGCGCTGCGCGAGCGGTATGCTCACGATCTGGCATTGCAACATGCACCG
>JASHPM010000360.1 GCA_030038115.1 Acidobacteriaceae bacterium
CGCCTGGGCATTTCAAAGCAAGAAAACCCAGCAGCGCGACAGCTCTCGCGAACAGCTTCCTTACCGGGTGCTTCCGCTCGCCGCGCTTTTTCTGATGTTCACGCCTGCCTGGGGTATCGGCTGGCTTTCCTGGTTGTTCTCATCCATTGCGCCGGGCTGGATCTGGCTGGGGTGGGCAGGCGTGACGATCACCGCAGCCGGCTTCGCTATCTCGATCTGGGCCAGATCATGCCTGGGCGACAACTGGAGCAGCGCTCCGGGTGTGAAGGTGGAGCACCAGCTGATTCGCTCCGGCCCCTATCGCTGGGTACGGCACCCGATCTATACGGGCCTGATTCTGGCTTTGGCGGGAACGGCCCTCGCTCGCAATCAATGGCGGGGAGTCATCGCGGTGGTCATGATGTGGGCAGCGTTCGCCATCAAGAGCCAGAGAGAGGAGCACTACATGAGACAGACCTTCGGGTCGCAGTACCGCGAATACAGTCAGACGACAGGACGTCTGACGCCACGCCTGCGGTTCTAAGGTTCGGCGAAGGACGCTCGTGGATGAGAGAATCCTGAAGTGAAGCACGTCGCCATCCTGGGATCGACTGGCTCCATCGGCCAGAGCACCCTGAACATCGTCGAGAGCTATCCCGAACGCTTCGCCGTCGCCTCTCTTGCCGCCGGCCGCAACATCGATGCCGCATTCGACCAGTGCATTCGCTGGCGCCCTCGCGTAGTTTCGATGGCCAGCGAAGAACTCGCCGCCGCCCTCGCGCGCCGGCTGCGCGACAAAGGCGTCACCGCCACCGAAGTCGTCTGGGGAAGCGAAGGTGCCGTCCGCGTCGCCACCGTGCCCGAGGTCGACTTTGTCGTCTCCGCCATTGTTGGCGTTGCAGGACTCGAAGCCACCTATGCCGCCGTCCGGGCCGGAAAAACCATCGGCCTCGCCAATAAGGAAGCCATGGTTGCCGCGGGAGAAATCCTTACCGCCGCTGCACGCGAAAAGAACGTCGCGCTGCTCCCCATAGACTCCGAACACAACGCCATCCACCAGTGCATGCGTGCCGGCGCGCGGCGCGAAGTCCGCCAGATCTGGCTCACCGCCTCGGGCGGGCCGTTTCGGACCCTCCCCGCGCCGGAGTTTCGCAACATCACCGTCGAACAGGCGCTCCACCATCCCACCTGGGTCATGGGCCGCCGCATCACCATCGATTCGGCGACCCTCCTTAACAAGGGCCTCGAGATCATCGAAGCCTGCCGCCTCTTCGACCTGCCGCCGTCAGCCATCAAAGTCACTGTGCATCCGCAGTCCACCGTGCACTCGCTGGTGGAATACGTCGACGGCAGCCTGCTCGCGCAGATTTCCGTCACCGACATGCGCCTGCCCATCCTCTATGCACTCAGTTATCCCGAGCGCGTGCCGTCCGATCTGCGCTTTGACATGGCATCGCTGGCCGACCTGCACTTCGAGCCGCCGGACCTCGAGCGCTTTCCCTGTCTGCGCCTGGCCTATGAAGCCGCCGAAAAAGGGGGAGCCCACGCCATCGCCCTCAATGCCGCCGACGAAATCGCCGTCCAGGCCTTCCTCGAACGAGTCATTCCCTTTACGGGGATTCCAGATACAATAGGGCAGGTGCTCCAGGCAACCCGCGAAACGCATCCGGCGACCATAAAAGAAGTGCTTGCGCTGGACGGGCAGGCTCGTGAGCTCGCGCGGGAGGTATTGGCGGGACGCGAAGCATCGCAACGCTGCTGAGGTCACTGGTTCTCAGGTTTTTTGACAGGCTGCCGAAGTTCCCACGAGTCTCGCCGAAGTACTAGATATGCCCTTTGCCGTTATCGCAACCGTTTCCTTCCTTCTTGTGCTCGGCGTCATGGTGCTGGTGCACGAGTTCGGCCATTTCGCCGTTGCCAAACTCTGCGGCGTCCGCGTTGAGGTTTTTTCGCTGGGCTTCGGCACACGCCTCTTCGGCTTCAAGTGGGGCGATACCGATTACCGCGTCAGCGCTCTGCCCCTCGGCGGTTACGTCAAGATGTCCGGCGAGACTCCCGGCTCCGAAACCACCGGCGATCCCGGCGAATTCAGCGCCCATCCGCGCTGGCAGCGCGTTCTCATCGCCGTAGCCGGCCCGGTTGCGAATTTCATTCTGGCCTTCGTGCTCATGGCCGGCCTCTACATGATGCACAACGAGGTCGAGCAATACCTCGACTCTCCGGCCCTCCTCGATGCCGTGCCCCCGAATTCGCCCGCCGGCCGCGCCGGCCTCCAGGCGGGCGACCGCATCATCCGTTTTGACACCGAGCAGAATCCCACCTGGGAGAAGCTGACCGACCGCGCCCTCCTCGACCTCAACACCACAGTTCCGGTCACCGTCGAGCGCACCGTCAATGGACAAACCAAACAATTCAGCACCGAGCTGCTGCTGTCCGACCCCTCCAGGGGGCAGGACTTCGAGATCGAATCGCTCGGTCTGCTGCCCAGGTGGCAGGACGGCCCAGTCATCGTCGAAGACGTGATGCCTGGCAATCCTGCCGCGAAAGCGGGCCTGCAGGTTGGCGACGGCATCGTCGCCGTCAACGGCCAGCTGGTCCATGGCGTCCCCGCGGTCAGTGCGGTTCTGGATGAAGCCGGCAACAAGCCCGCGAACCTGACTGTGGTCCGCAGCGGCAGGCAGTTCAACGTTTCGGTGCAGCCTGTTTGGACCGACTACGGGGCCGGCCCTGGCTACCGTCTCGGATTCAGCGCCGAACCGCCGCCCTTCCATGTCGAGCAGTTGCCGTTACCCCAGGCCGTCCGCCGTTCCATCAGCTACAACCTGCGCTACTCCGGTTACATTCTCGACATCCTGCACCGCTTGTTTACCCATCACGGCGCGGTCATGCAGCAGCTCAGCGGTCCCATCGGCATGGCCCGCATGACCGGCGAAGCCGCCGAGATGCACGGTTGGGAACCGATCATCGGCCTCACCGCTCTTATCAGCCTCAACCTCGGCATCATGAACCTGCTGCCCATCCCCATCCTCGATGGCGGCATGATCCTGC
>JASHPM010000361.1 GCA_030038115.1 Acidobacteriaceae bacterium
CGCACCCCGACGGCCTCGCCTGCCGCACCTTTCGCCCCGGCGACGAAGCCGCCTTCTTTCGCCTCAACGAAGACTGGATCACAAAGTTTTTCGAACTCGAGCCGGCGGATCGGGAGATCATCGGCAATCCGAGGACGCACATCCTCGATCCCGGCGGTCGGATTTGCATCGCCGAACGCGCCGGCGAGATTATCGGCTGCTGCGCGCTCATCGTCACTGGACCGGGCGAGCTGGAATTGGCCAAAATGACCGTCGCTGAGAGCGCCCGCGGTCACGGTGCCGGCCGCAAACTGCTGCAGTTCGCCATCGACGAAGCCCGCCGCATGGGGGTGCGCCGCCTTTATCTCGAATCCAACACCAAAGCCGCGGCTGCCATCCATTTGTACGAGCAGCTCGGCTTTCGCCATCTCGCCGCGCCGCCCCATCGATCGAAATACGCGCGCGCCAATGTCTTTATGGAGCTTCCGCTCTACCCTTAAGAAACTGCTTCTGTTACAAATTCTCCGGAGAGTCGTTGCGCTGACCGTTTCTCCGCTGACCGCTTTTTAGCTGACCGCTTTTCCGCTGTCGCGCAACGAAGAAGGCCGCCGTTGTGGCGGCCTGCGTCGGCAACCGCCCCTCGCTTACTGGGGTTGTACTTCAGGGGCCGGCCGATTTGCGCCGCCCCGCGGCCCACGCTCCTGCATCGCTTCGAACTGCTGCTTCTGCTGATCGTTCAGCGTTGCTTCAATGCGCGTGCGTGTGTCCTGGTGGATCGCCATCGCTTTGCTGCGCCGGTCCTCGCGTGACAGCGACTGATCCTGCCACAGCGCCTGCATCTTCTGCTGGCGGTCCAGCAGAATCGGTTTGATCTGGCTTTGCTGATCCGCACTCAGGTTAAGGGTTTTCGTCAGGTGCTCCAGCTCCCGGTCCGCATTCATGCCCCGGTGCCCCTGACCCCATTGGCCCTGTTGCTGGCCGCTGGTGGCCGGTGCCTGGTCCTGCGCGTAGAGAGCGGCCTGCGCGCCAAGCGCGAGCATTCCGCCAAGTGCAATTGTGAACAATTTGTTTCTCATGAAAGTCTTTTACCTTCCTCCTGTTGCTGGTTTCCAACCCGCTCTCATGCGCGGTGTTGCGCGCCGGCGTTGTTCCATTTCACGCCAACAGACGAGGCTTTTTGTGTGCGGGATGCAGTGAAATTCAAATTTAATGTGTCTCGAGTGACGCTGTGCGCACCGCAACCGGCGGCATCGGCACCGGCGCCGAGCGCAGCCCGCAGCGCAGCAAATCCGGCGCATGCTCTTCCGCACTCGGCAGATACGCGTACGCGAACACCGCCTGATACTCCGTCTCTCCCGGATAGTTGCAGTGCGCGCAGCTCGGCTTATACGCAATCGCCGGATCGTCGCGCATCCTCACCACCCAGTCCTCGGATCCGTGCGCCGCCACCGTCAGATACTCCGCGCGCTCCGGAGGCGCCGCCGGCTGGTACGCGAACATCGGTCCCTTCTCCAGCAGCGCATTCACCAAAGCTCCGCCCCGGCCGGCCGATGCCCGCCATAGCCAGCGCAGCCCCACCCGCGCATACCAGTGCGCACTCGAAGGCACCGGCTGCTCCAGGCGAATCTCTTTGCCGGTTTTGTTCTCGATGTGAAAAGCAAATCCCGGCCCGGCATTCGCGCCCGTCTCCGCAAGGTAGTTCGCGCTCAGCGTCACACCCGCGCAGGGAAGCACGTACGGCCCCGGCCGGCGCTGCGTGTCCGCGGAACGCGACCCGATACTCCAGAAGAGCAGCAAAGCAAGCGGAGCGATACGCGGGAGGCGCGTCATTGTTGGGTGATTATGCCAGACCTGACAACCGATTTGCACCAGCGAATCGAAAAGGAACCTCCCGCGCAAACGCTTCTAACTGCGCCCCAGCGCGTCCAGATCGATCGATTCGTAGTCTTTGTGTTCGATGCCTTCCCGTATCTGCTGGGGTGTCCGGCCCAGCTTCGTCATCTTGTACGCATAGGCGCACTCCGCCGCGCAGGTCGCGCAGATCGCCCCATGCGTCCCCTCGAAGCAGCTGTGCAGGCTCGTGTGTCCCAGCGCGCGATCGCAGCGGCAATAGCAGGGCAGCTGGAACAGCACGTCCGGAATCTGCGCCGCTTCCCTGTACACCTCCACCTGCCACTTCTCGCGGAAGAACGGCCCGGTCAGCTGATCTCCGGAAAGAATCGGCGGCAGCGCCTGTCCTTTCGCGGGTGCCTCCGTGTGATACGCGGGCACATCGTCCTGCGGTTCGGAAAACTGCGCGTGCACAGCGGCGGTCGGTCCGGTGCTCGCCGGAACGGCGTATACGGCGACCATCACGAGGGCCAGGATGAGGCTCAGGAACGCCCGTCTCAATTTCGAGTCTCCTTCTCCCATCGTACAAGAGCAATTTTTCAACAGTTGGCGCTGCGGGATCGGCGAAATCAGTCAGGAATTCTGAGCGGTCATAGCAGAAAAAATCAAAAAAAACGGCACGAACGTTGTTTTGTCCGTGCCGGGAGGCCAGTGACGCAACTTATAAACTCTCTGCCAGCCGCGATCTCTCGGTCGCCGGTCTGGCCAAATCCCTCTCTACTTCAGATGCCTCTCCCGCTTCATGCGAGCGAATTATTTTGCTCGTTGCGGGGAAAAATCCAAACCTCAAATATCCAAAATAGTGTAACCCTGATCGCCCCCGTGCACAAGTCTGATACACAATTTAATATTTCCTTGCGGTTGACGGTCCCGCTTTGGAACTTCCGCCACCGGCTCATCCAATGCCTTCGCAACCGCCCAATACGGAACAGCAACCCCCGTCCGGCGCCAAACTAAAGGCCTTTTTCACAGGCATGATCGTTGCGGCTTCTGCTCTCGTCGGCGGCCTTGCCGTCGTCCTCTGGAACCGAAAAACCCTTTCCGGCCTGCGCCAGCCTGCTGAATCCGGCAAGGGTCCCTCTAATGAACCAGACGCCGACGAAGAATAAAAGTTGCGCTTGTGCCCCGAGCCCGGCGCCGCCCGCGTTCCCTCAGCCCAGGCTGTCGATGCCCGCGGCCAGATCGAAATCCCTCTCCGTCAAGCCGCCCGCGTCATGGCTCATCAGCGCCAGCCGCACCTTGTTGTAGCGGATATCGATGTCGGGATGGTGTCCGGCCCCCTCGGCCAGTTCAGCCACGCTGTTCACAAATTGCATGGCTTCCACAAAGTTGGCGAACTCGCACTGGCGCACCAGTTCGCCCCTTTCCAGTTTCCAGAGGGGAATGAATTTCATTCTTGCTGCGACGACTCGATCTTCCAGCACCGGCATGGCTGTCTCTCCATGCTACCGGATATCAGGCTCATCGTCGTATCTGTCAGACCTTCAGATCTTCGATCGCCCCTGCAAATGATAGCGGAGAGAAGCGCGGATGGCGGGTCATTTCCGTGCGCAAATCCTCCCACAGGCTGTCCGGCAGCCCCAGGAAGACCTCCACAATATTCGGATCGAACTGGCTTCCGCCACATCGCTCCACTTCCGCGCGCGCCACGTCGTAGGACCGCGCTTTGCGGTAAGGACGGTCCGAGGTGATCGCATCCACCGTGTCCGCGATTGCGAAAATCCGGGCCCCCAGCGGGATTTCCTCCCCCTTCAGGTTCCGCGGATATCCGTTGCCGTCGTAATGCTCCTGGTGCGCATACACAATGTCCGCGGCTTCCTCGAGAAACGGAATCTTCCTCAGAATCTGGTAGCCCCGCGCGCAGTGCTCGCGCATGATCCGCTGTTCCTCCGCATCCAGCTTGCCGGGTTTCAGCAGAATCGCATCCGGGATCGCCATCTTCCCAATGTCATGCAGAAACGCGCCGCGCGCGATCACCCGCGTCTGCGCCATCTCCACCCCGCAGTGCCGGGCCAGCGCGATCGTGTACGCGGTCACGCGCCGGGAATGCCCTTCCGTCTCCGCGTCCTTCAGGTCCAGCGCGTCGCCCAGCGCCTCCAGCGTAATGTCATAGGACCGCTCCAGATCGGCCATCGCCTGGCGCAGCATCTCCGTGCGCGCCGAGACCAGCTGCTCCAGGTTATGCCGGTAGACCGAGTTCTGCTGCACCAGCCGGCGATAATCCAGCGCCCGCCGCACCGTCACCAGCAGCTGCTCTTTCTCAAACGGCTTCAGCAGGTAGTCGTAGGCGCCCTTGCGCATCGCGGAAATCGCCACGCCCACATCGTGGATCGCCGTCACCATCACCATCGGCGTGTCCGGCTGCACCGCCCGGATGCGCTCCAGCAGCCCGATTCCGTCCAGGCCGTTCATCACGATGTCCGAGAGGATCAGGTCGTACGGCGGGTCATGCTCCAGGTGCTCGATCGCCTCCAGGCCGTTCGAGGCGAGAACCGGCGTGTAATTGGACTTCTCCAGCATCGCAGCCATCAGAGAGCGAACGTAGGGTTCGTCGTCTACGATGAGGATTCGCTCTGACGCCACTGCCCCTCCAGCATTCGGCCAGGCTCCACTGCCCATTTTGTTCGGACCGCGAAGGATTCCGCTTTATCGTATCCTGGCTCTCTGATCAATAGGCCACAATTCCCGCAACCGGGACCCCGGTGGACCATTCCGGGTCACCCCTTCACGCGTTTCGCCCCTTGCCTCCCTCATCGGCCCAACAACACCCGGGGTTAATCTCCCGGAAACACCCGGGGTTAATCCCTCGGAAAACTTAATTTTGCGCCAAAAAGGCCCGCCCGCTCCCTCCCCCAAACGGTGTAAATCTGCATCTAAACTTCGTGTTAAGCTTCTCCTGCCGGAGTGTGTCCCCAAAACGGCTCAAAGCATG
>JASHPM010000362.1 GCA_030038115.1 Acidobacteriaceae bacterium
CCGGTCGCCATCAGGATGCGCCCGATCCTCGGCACGTTGTGGCGAGCATCGAAGGCCCACCACCGGTTTTCCAGATACACCTCGAACCACGCGCTGAAATCCATCGGATATGGCACGGGCGGAATCCTGATGTCGCCCAGATAGCCTGCGGCATAGCGAGCCGGAATGCCCAGCGCCCGGCAGAACGTGATCGCCAGGTGCTGAAAGTCGCGGCAAACGCCCTGGCGCTCGGTGAACACATCCAGCGCCGTCTTGGTCGGGCGCGCAAACGAGTAGCCGAAGGTCACTTTGGCATGCACCCAGTTGCAGATGGCCTGCACGCGCCCCCAACCCGCGACCGTGTTTCCGAACAAGTCGAAGGCCGCCGGAGCCAGGCTGTCTACCTCGCAATACCGGCTGCCCAGCAGAAAACGCAGTACATCGTGGGGCAGCTCGGCGATGGGATGCGCGACCGCATTCGGCCTGGCGGCATCCGGCAGTCCTGAATCTTCAAACAGAAAAGTGTTTTTCAGCCGCAGCGATCCAGCTGGCGCCAGGAATCGCGTGCAAAGATTGCCGAACGAGTCGCTGTACTCCTCCCGGGAGACCGCGGGTTCCACCTGTACCAGGTCTGGCTCCCGCAGCGCCGCGGCACGCGAGGGGTGAACACGCAGCTGAGCCACGCACGCAACCGGTTCAGGGATGTCGAACTGCATGTCGTAGCCCAGGCGAAGCAGCATCGTGTCTCCTGTGCTTAAGATGGGGCGAATACCTTCAGCGTTAGTCGAATGCCTTTGAATCGTATTCGAAAGCTGTCACAATGTCCTGTCGGGCACTGCAATATTTTCGGGGGACTGAGCCGCTCAATGACTTACTGTCTGGGCATCATGACACAGGAGGGCCTGGTGATGGCCTCCGATTCGCGCACCAATGCGGGATTCGACGACCTCAACATCGCCAGCAAGATGCACAACTTCAGTCAGCCCGGAGAACGAGCCTTCGTCGTTCTCAATAGCGGAAGCCTGTCCCTCAGCCAGTCCGTGATCAACCTGGTCAAGGCCAGATTCGGCGCCGGTGAAGGTCTGGCGCGCGTCAACAGCATGTACGAGGCGGCGCGCGAGCTGGGCGAGTGCGTGCGCCACGTGGCCGAGCTCGATCGCGCCGCGCTGGAGCGCGACAACTACACCTTCAACCTGCATCTGCTGCTCGGCGGCCAGGTGCGCGGCGAGCAGCCTGCGCTGTACATGATCTATCCGCAGGGCAACGCCATTTGCGCTACCGAGGAGTCGCCGTTTCTGCAGCTTGGCGAGTACAAATACGGCCGCCCGCTACTCGATCGCGGTGTCGTCTTCAACTCCACCAGCCTGATGGTCGCGGCCAAATATGCGCTGCTCTCCTTTGACGCCACGATGCGCTCCAACAGCGCGATTGGCCCGCCCATTGAACTGCTGCTCTACCGAAAGAACAGCCTGATCCTCGACTGCTATCGCAAGTTCAACCACGGCGATGCCGAACTGCAGGCGATTCACAGCCGTTGGGAGCAATCCCTGCGCCGTGCCGTCGAAGACCTCCCCGATCTCCGCTTTGCCGATGCTCCGCTGGAAGAGTCCGCGCAAAGCCTTCTCATCTAGAGCGTCTTTTCCCAGGTCCGGAGCCGGCGCTCCTCGGAGATTCCACCGCGCCCTCCTGTACACTGCACTGACTCATGGACCTCCCTGTCCAGTCCGAACCCCAGCGCAGTTTCTGGGCTTCGATTCGCGAAGCTCTGCGCGGTTCGCACCAGGATTTCACCGCCGGCAGTCTCAACCGGTCGATCTTCCTGCTCGCCATTCCCATGGTCCTCGAGATGGTGCTGGAGTCTCTGTTCGCCGTCGTGGACACGTTCTGGGTTGGCCGGCTGGGTGCTAATGCCGTCGCCACGGTGGGGCTCACAGAATCGATCCTCGCCCTGGTGTTTTCCATCGGTCTCGGTGTTTCGCTGTCCACCACGGCCATGGTCGCTCGCCGCATTGGCGAGAAAGATCCCGAGGACGCCGCCATCTCCGCGGTGCAGGCCATTCTGCTCGGCCTGCTCATCTCGCTGGCGCTGGGAATCCCCGCCGGGATCGCCGCGCCTCATCTGCTGCGCCTCATGGGCGCCTCGCCTGCGATTGTTGCTGTTGGATCGGGCTATGCGCGCATCGCTCTGGGCGGATGCGGCGCCATCATCATGCTTTTCCTGAACAACGCCATCTTCCGCGGAGCCGGCGACGCCGCCATTGCCATGCGGCTGCTGTGGGTATCGAACATCATCAACTTCATCCTCGATCCCTGCCTCATCTTCGGCCTCGGTCCCTTCCCCCGTCTGGGCGTCACCGGCGCGGCCCTCGCTACGTTCACGGGCCGCAGCATCGGCGTTCTTATTCAGTTCTGGTGGCTGATGCGCGGAACCGAGCGCATCCATGTGCTCGCCCGCCACCTGTATCTGAATGTGCCCGTCCTATGGCGTCTCCTGCGGGTTTCCTTCACCGGCATCCTGCAGTTTGCCATTGCCAATGCCAGCTGGATAGGCCTGGTGCGCATTGTCTCCCTGTTCGGTGGAGCGGCCGTGGCTGGCTATACTGTGGCCATTCGCGTCGTCATGTTTTTCATTCTGCCCGCGTGGGGGCTCAGCAACGCCGCGGCTACGCTGGTCGGGCAAAACCTTGGAGCGAAGCATCCTCAACGCGCCGAACAGGCTGTCTGGCGAACCGGCCTGTACAACATGATTTTTCTCGCCACTCTGGGGATCTTTTTCGTCATCTATGCCACGCCTGTCGTGCGCCTCTTTGTCGACGATCCCGCCGTCGTCGCCATCGGTGCGCGAGCGTTGCGCACCTTCGCCTGCGGCAACATCGCGTATGCTTGGGGCATGGTGCTGATTCAGGCGTTCAACGGAGCCGGCGATACCGTAACGCCAACCTTCGTGAACTTCTTCGCCTTCTGGGTACTCGAACTGCCCCTGGCCTGGTGGCTGGCCACGCGTGTCCATCTGCGCGCCGAGGGAGCATTTCTCTCCGTGGTCATCGCGGAGTGCTCCATCGCCGTTGCCAGCCTGATTCTTTTCAGGCAGGGCCGATGGAAGAAGCAGCGGATCTGAGCATGAGCGGGCGTTTCAACTCATGCCCTGTTCGTCGCAAAATCCCGCCTATTCGCCAAATGCCTTCTTGATAAAGGTCACGATGCGCTGGCGGCCGTCGAAGCCGTGCCACGGTTCGGTGCTGGGCGCTCCGAAGATCCCTCCCCCCAGCGGACCGTGATCTTCACGGGGATACTGCACCATCTCCACCTCCACCCCCATTTGTCGCAGTGCTCGATACATTTCCTGGCTCTGGCCCAGCGGATCGGTGCGATCGCTTTCGCCCTGCAGCAAAAGGAACGGTGTCTTCGCATGCGCCGCATTCGCCAGCGGGCTTTGCCGCCATGCGCTCTCCGGATGCTCCCAGGGATGTCCGCCGTAGAACCAGCGGTCGTACCACGATCCGCTTTCGGTGCCGTATTCGCTCTCCTGATCGATCACCGGCGCCCCGCTCACGATGGCCTTGAAGCGATCCGTCCGTCCTTCGACAAAGCCCGCCATCTCGCCGCCGTAGCTGTAACCCATCAGCGCAAGCTTGTCCGGGTCGATTGGATACTTCGCCAGAACTGTGTCCACTCCCGCCATAATGTCGTGATAGTCGCCGCCACCGAGGTCGTTTTTGTTGGCCGCCGCGAACCCGGCTCCATAGCCCGTGCTGCCGCGTGGATTCGTCCGCAGCACCGCCCATCCCTGCCCCATCAAAAACTCCGTCAGCGCATTCCAGTTGCCCTCAAACGCGCCCGTCGGACCGCCGTGCACATCCACAATCAGCGGAACCTTGTGCCGGGCGGCCTGCGGCGGCAAATACAACAACCCCTCAATGCTGAACGTGCCGCTCTTCCAGGAAATCAGCTGCGACTGCACCTGCGTCCAGTCCGCAGGCAACAGCTTCGGAGTATTCAGCGTCTTCGCCGTTCCGCCGAGCCTCTCGGCGTAATAGAGCGCGGGCGGCTGGTTGCTGGAAGAGCCCAGCCAAACCCAGGCCGTGTGCTTCACATTGGTATTGAATTGCGAAACCGTAGCCGTGTCGAAATGCAGCTGTTCCGGATGATCTCCAGCCCAACGAACCAGCGTGGTCCTGGTGCCCACCTGCGCAGATTCCAGAATCGCCCTCTCCTCGGCGATCGGCTCGTCGTGCCCTAAGCTTCCGCTAAAGCCGTCGCTCAAATCCCGAATAGAAGCATCGGCCGGCGTCAGCTCGTACAGGTCCTCATAGCCAGGAGGAGCCTCCGCCTTCGCTTGCGCAAGGAAATAGATGTGGCTTCCATCCAGCGACCACGCCGCAGCGCCAATCGTTGTTGGTGCGGATTTAACCTGCGACGGATGCGCAGGGTCGGCAACCGCGAGCACCCACGCCGTGGCCGCCGGAGCCAGATCCCCCGCGCCATTCATTCCTTCAGCGATCGCCAGCAGCCGGTCGCTCTGCGGCGCCCAGGAAACTCCCCGCACATCCGGCGGCACTGCGGTCGGCGTGATCTTCCCGTCTGCCGGATCGAGCAGATACAGACGCGAGCCGTGCGGATTATGATTCACCCAAACCGCGTCGGCCTTCTCGTCGTGCTCCTTCTTCTCGCCCGGTGTCTCCGGATCGCGCACCAGAATGGCAATGTATTTCCCGCTGGGCGCGATGAAGTAGCGCTCCACATCGCATTCCACCGGCTCCGGCTTCGCCGCCTCGGCCCCGGCTGCCGGTTTCTTCACCGGAGGAATTGCGTCCGGAGCCGTCGATTCATCCACAGGCGGCACAATCTTCACCTCGAACGGATGTGCTTCGCCGCCGTTCATGGGCAGCTGAAACAGCTGCGTGTGCTCGCCGCGGTGCGCGAGGAAGAGAATGCTGCTTCCATCCGGCATCCACTGCCCGCCACTTTCACCGCGTTTGTCAGCTGTCGGCGACCACGTCAATTGTCGAGACGTATCGGCCTTCACGTCGACCAGCCAAAGATGGCTCTTCCCGCCATCGGCCGTTGCATCGGAAATCTGAATCAGCACACTCTGTCCATCCGGCGATACCTTTGGCTGCGCCATCGAACGCACGTGGCGCATGTCTTCATTGGAGGGGAAGTGGTCTTCGCCCATGGCGTGAACCAGTGAGAACGAACAGAGGCAGACTGCGATCGGGAGCTTACAACCGGAGAATTTCGGCATTCTGAGAGCATATCGCAGCCTGCTCCGGGAGACGCGAGCGAAGACCACTTAAACTGGAAGCATGCTGCACATCCTGAATCCAGTTCCAGCGGAGAAGGTCCGGCTCATCGTCTTCGATCTCGATGGCACCCTGATCGATTCGCGCAAAGACCTGACCAATTCCATCAACGCCATGCTGACGGAGTTCGGCCGCCAGCCGCTCCCGGAAGAAATCATCGCTACCTATATTGGCGATGGCGTGGGAATGCTGGTGCGTCGTGCGCTGGGCGACCCCGAAGGCAGCCCCGAAGGCGAAGCGCTGGTCGAGCGAGCCCTGCAGCACTTCCTCGCGCATTACCGCGAGCACAAGCTCGATCACACCTACGTTTATCCGGGCGTTTTCGATTCTTTGGACGCGATGCGAACAACTGCGGACGGCGTGCCACGAAAAATGGCCGTGCTCACCAACAAACCCGTCGCGCCATCGGTCGCCATCTGCGAGGCTCTCGGCCTCGGCCCATACATGTTTCGCATCTATGGCGGCAACAGCTTCGCCAGCAAGAAGCCTGACCCCGAAGGACTGAATACAGTGATTCGCGAAGCCGGTGTTGCCCCCGGCGAAACCCTGATGATCGGCGACTCCAGCGTGGATATTCTCACCGCCCGTCGCGCAGGAACATGGGTGATCGGCTGCCGCTTTGGTCTGTCCTCGCACACCGTCGAATCGATTCCGGCCGATTGCCTCGTCGATCATGCCTCAGAATGGGCGGATGCCCTCGCGCTCCAAAGCAGAAGAGTCCGGCGTCCCTGAGCACATCGACTCGCTGACTTCCGTCTCCCGCCTCCCGTCCGGGCTTCCAAAACCCGGAACATCGAGCAGGAGCCGGTATCAACATGCTCCTCTCGTTTTGTGATATGAAAGTCAGGTGGCAGTCTTGTTCAGCCTCCCGGCATCATAACACTGAGGCATGACGATGAAGACCCGAAAGGCAATCTCCTGGGGATTTGCACTGGCCATGGCCGCTGCCGCTTCTGGCCCCGCCGTCGCGCAGGTATCGCCGTCGCCGTGGCTATGGTCGCCGGAGGAGCCCCAGGGATACTACTCGCAGACGTGGCATGACGGTTTCCGCGCAGGGGAAGTCGCTGCCAATCTCGACATGAACGCAAAGAACGCGCCTGACCTCAGCCGTCACGCGGACTACCGGCATCCTGACCTTGGCCCCATTTCCGACGAGCAATTCCAGGATGGATTCCAGTTCGCCTACCAGGCCGTCGTCGACTTCCGTCTGCATCGTGTGGCAAACCCGAACACCGCGGTATACGGCTGGGGCCCGCCCGACTAATCGCGTGGCTGCATCAGCCGTGCCGCCGCTGTAGCTCTGGAAGCCTCGCCTCTGGATTGGCGGCCGTGGACGGCGCTGGCCTCACAACTTGCCTCTTTTCCACGGCGCCTTTCCATCGCAGCTTCCCCATCTCCTAAAATCAACCTGTGGACTTCCAGTTAGTCAGCGATTACAAGCCGCGCGGCGACCAGGGCCGCGCCATCGAAGAGCTGATCACCGGCATCGAGGCCGGTGAGAAGCACCAGGTCCTGCTCGGCGTCACCGGCTCGGGCAAGACCTTTACCGTGGCGAAGATCATCGACCAGCTCAACCGTCCGGCTCTCGTCCTTGCCCACAACAAGACGCTCGCCGCGCAGCTCTTTCATGAGTTCAAACAGTTTTTCCCGAACAATGCGGTCGAATATTTCGTGTCGTACTACGACTACTACCAGCCGGAAGCCTACATTCCCGCCGGCGATCTCTACATCGAGAAGGAAGCCACCATCAACGAGGAGCTGGACAAGCTCCGCCTCTCCGCCACGCGCTCCCTCTTCGAACGCCGTGACGCCATCATCGTCGCCTCTGTCTCCTGCATCTATGGCCTCGGTTCGCCCGAAGCTTATTACGGCATGTTGCTGTTGCTCGAAAAAGGCCAGCGTGTACGCCGCGACGACATTACCCGCCGTCTCGTCGAGATCCTCTACGAGCGCAATGACGCCGACTTCCGTCGTGGCGCCTTTCGCGTGCGTGGCGATGTCATTGAAGTCTTCCCCACCTATGACGAAAACGCCTACCGCATCGAACTCTTCGGTGACGAAATCGATTCGCTCTCGCAAATCGACCCGCTCTTTGGCACGGTGCGGCAGAAATACGCGCGGCTGCCCATCTACCCCAAAAGCCACTACGTGGTCCAGCCGGAGCGGAGAAAGACCGCGATCGAAACCATCCTTGAAGAGCTGGCGTGGTGGGAGAAGGAACTCGAGTCCCAGGGACGCATGGTCGAGGCCCAGCGCATTCATCAGCGCACCCGCTTCGATCTGGAAATGATCAAATCCGTCGGCTATTGCCACGGCATCGAGAACTACTCCCGCCACTTTTCCGGCCGTCTTCCCGGTGAGCCGCCGCCCACCCTGCTCGACTACTTTCCGCGCGACTACCTGCTCTTCATCGACGAATCGCACGTCACCGTTCCGCAGTTGCACGGCATGTGGCATGGCGACCGCTCGCGCAAGCAGAACCTGGTGGATTACGGTTTTCGCCTGCCCTCCGCGATGGATAACCGCCCGCTGAAGTTCGAGGAGTTCGAGGCGCGCACCAATCAGATCGTCTACGTCTCCGCGACCCCCGGTCCCTATGAACTCACCAAAGCCGCGGGCGTCGTCGTTGAGCAGATCATTCGCCCCACCGGCCTCGTCGATCCCGAGGTCGAGATACGCCCCGTGCGCGGCCAGATTGACGATCTCCTCCACGAAATTCGCGACCGCGCGCAAAAGGGCGAGCGCGTGCTCGTCACCACGCTCACCAAGCGCATGGCCGAGGACCTTGCCGGGTACTACTCCGAAGTCGGCGTGCGCTGCCGTTACATGCACTCCGAAATTGAAACCCTCGAGCGGGTTAAGCTGCTCCGCGATCTGCGCAAGGGCGAATACGACGTGCTCATCGGCATCAATCTGCTGCGCGAGGGCCTCGACTTGCCCGAGGTCTCCCTGGTCGCGATCCTCGATGCCGATAAAGAGGGCTTCCTGCGCTCTGCCGGTTCGCTCATCCAGACCATGGGCCGCGCCGCGCGCCACATCAGTGGCCGCGCCATCCTGTATGCGGACAACCTCACCGACTCCATGCGCCAGGCCATGGGCGAGACAGAACGTCGCCGCGATGTGCAGCGTGCATACAACGAAGAGCACGGCATCGTGCCGCAGTCCATCATCCGCGGGCTCGACATGTCCCTCGCGAAGATCCTTCAGGCGGAATATACCGATCTCGCCGAAGAAGCCGAAGAGATGCCGGAGTTCCAGTCGCAGGAAGAACTGGACACCTATATCGGCAAACTCGAGTCCGATATGCGCGAAGCGGCAAAGAAATTTGAATTCGAGAAGGCCGCAAAGTTACGCGACACCATCAAAGACCTGCGCACAAAGGAATTTCTGTTTAGCTGACAGCCGGTCCGCCAGCCGATCAGACCGTCCGGCGCGCTCCCTTTCGAAATACCATAAACAGCGGCACGCCGAGAAGAATAAGTACCGTCCCGATCAGCGAATTCTTCAGATTCTCCGCGTAGGAGTACACCAGCAGCACCGCCGCCGCCGCCACAAACAGCGCGGGAATCACCGGGTATCCCCACACGTGATAAATCTTTTCCCCCGTCTCGCGCCTTCGATAAAAGAAGATCGTCGTCGCCGTAATCATGTAGAACAACCACTCCGCAAAAATTGCCAGCTCGAAAAGCTGCTGGAATCGCCCCACCGCCAGCAGCAATCCTGTCGTCAGCAGAGCCTGCACCATCAGCGACGTTGAAGGACTCGCGAAACGTGGATGAATGTCGGCCATGCGCCGGAAGAACAGCCCATCGCGCGCCGCGGCATAGGGAACCCGCGCTCCCGACATAATTGTGCCGTTCAGTGTGACAAATATGCTGACCGCCATCGCTATTGATACAAATCCCGCGCCCCAGGGTCCTGTGATCGCCGCCAGCGCCGTCACCGCCGGCCTCGGCGAAGCTGCAATCTGCGACGCCGGCAAAATGTACTGGATCGCCGCGTTCGTCGCCATGTACAACACGCCCACAATCCCCAGTCCCGCGATCAGCGCCACCGGCAGGCTCCGCTCCGGATGTCGCACCTCGCCCGCCACCATGGTCAGGTCGTTCCAGCCGTCGTACGCCCACAGCGCGGCGATCAGCGCGATCATGAATCCGCCAAAGCCGCCATGAGCCCCCACAAATCGCGTCGCAAAATTTCCCCAGTGTCCTGCAAACGAACCAAAGCAGATTCCCGCAATCACCACGATCAGCAAGCCCTTCAGCCACGTGAACACCAGCTGAAAATCGCCTGCCTTGCGGATGCCCAGATAATTCAACCCTGTGATCAGCCACGTTGCGACGATGGCGAAAATCTGCGACCACATTACGGCGAACGGCATGTGAAACGCCGGGCCCTCCAGCCAGCGCAGCACCGGAAAGATCGCCAGCGTCCGCGCCAGGCCCGTCGTCACACTCGCAATCGACGCGGGCTTGGCCACGGCGAACCACGTCCACATGTACAGAAACGCCGGCAGGTCGCCGTAGGCGCCGCGAATATACACATACTCGCCGCCCGCATAGGGAAGCAGCGTGCTCAGCTCCGCATAGGTCATCGCTCCGAAGAGCGAGAGCAGCCCGCCCGCAATCCACGCCAGATACACCAGCCCTGACGAGCCCGTGGCCCGCATCATTTCCTGGGGAACAAGGAAAATTCCGCTGCCAATGATCGTGCCCACCACGATTGCGGTGGCGTGCGAGGTATTCAGCACCCGCGGCAGGTCGGGTGTGCGGTTCACGCTATGCGGATAAGTCGCAATGTCCAGGAGAGGCCGCCCTCCGGATCAGTGGTAGTTCTTGAAGTCCTTCCAGTCTGCCTCATAAGTGCCTTTTCTGCCATGGCAAAGAAAAATGAGGTTGTGTTCCCACGGCATGGCGAGAGGATTATCGTTCACTCCGGCCACTGTGCACGACGCATAGTAAGGCTTCATCTCCGCGAGCGTCGCGCCATTGATGATGATCATTTCCTGTCCCGTGTACCCGTGCGGTCCCCACAACCAGTAATTCTGGTGGCCGCTGATGGCCACTGGCAGCCCGTACTTCGGCCCGAAGATATTGATCGCGCTCGCTTCTCCGTAATTGCCCGTGTAGATGCCCGTCACCGCGCGCTCCTGCGGTGGAAGCGCATTGTAGATCGCGGCGACTTTGTCCACCATCTCGTGCCAGCCGAAGCGATCCGCATAGAACTGCGGCAACGGCGTGGCGGCATGGACCTCAGAATCCGCCGGCTTATAGCGCATGGTCTTCATCCACGCCAGAAGCTGCTGCGGCGGCAGCACCGGGATGGAGAAGGGAACCGTGAGCACAAAGCCAGCGATCAGCAAAAACCCATAAGCGCTGACCCGTACGCTGCGCTGCCAGCTCGTCCTGTTTGCAGGAAGCCAGCACATACCGCCAGCCGCAAAATAAATCGGATACACCGGCGCCAGGTAGTAGTCCTTGGCATGCAGCAGCAGCATGATGGGAAGAAACACCAGATAAAGCACGCCCAGAAAACGAAATTGGCGCGCCGTCTTGCTCGCCAGCAGCCAAATCACTCCGCTCAGCCACAGGAACACCGTCCAGGGCGTCAGCATCATCACCTGGCCCAGCAGAAACTGCAGCGGCGGTACCACAACATCCTTGCCGCTCTTTTTCACATCGATCAGCCACTCGAGCGTCGGGAAGTGGTAGTGAATCTGCCACAGAAGATTGGGAAGCGCCAGCGCCACAATAATGGCCACTGCAACGCCGAACCACCGGCTCGCCAGAATCCGCCTTTGCGGCGTGAGCAACAATGCAATCAGCACCGCCACCAGAAAGAAGACCTCGTTGACTTTGTTTTCGAGGCCCAG
>JASHPM010000046.1 GCA_030038115.1 Acidobacteriaceae bacterium
CTGGATCCGATGCGCACCGACGAATGGCCGCCGGTGAATGCGGCACGGCACGCGACGGTGGCGCGCGCACAGCGGCTGACCGGACATGGCGTTCATCTGGCACGCTTCGGCATGGCGCGACTGGCGGCGCGGTCGCACCTTTGCCGGTCGGCGAAGCTTTCCGGGTTTTTGGTGCGCCTGGCGGGGTCGCAGGGGAAGTTTCTGGAGCAGCGGTTGAACACGGAAATCGGCAAGATGCCGCCGCATGTGCGCCCTGCGATCGCCGCCCACTGGTCGACGCCACGCTTCTATCACGGACTGCTGGCGCATCTGAGCGCGGTGCATGCTACGGTCGCCGAGATGCACGAAACCGAGCCGATCCGCGACGTGCCGGTGGTGGTTCTGACCCCGGGCAGCGCCACGCCGATTGAGGACATGCGGAAGTTCGGCCCGATGAGCCGCGAGATTATTGCCGAGCGCAGCCGGCACTGGGTGCATCTGGACGATCCGGAGCTGGTGATCCGCACCATTCTTGAGATGGTGTTGCAGAACGGATCGTGGGAGCAGAACGGGGACCGATCTGTCGCCGACCTGACCGCCGCGGATTGACCATGAGGAAAGTCTGGATCGGGGTTGCGGTTCGCCCGGATGTGGCGCGTCTCCAAAGTACCGTGACACCGTGCCGGAACGCCCCGTTTTTCACTCTTCGCGAGCTGGGGTTGAGGAAAACCTGTACCGGCGAAACCTGGTAGACTGCAAAAAATAGCTGGGCGTTACCAGCGGGAAATTTCTGCTCGTGGGGGCGGAAAAGAGGCAATGGCCCGATGGTAGACTCAGGAGTGGCAGGGCAAAGAAGAGGCGAAAACGCGGGC
This sequence comes from Acidobacteriaceae bacterium, assembly GCA_030038115.1. Taxonomy (GTDB): domain Bacteria; phylum Acidobacteriota; class Terriglobia; order Terriglobales; family Acidobacteriaceae; genus Palsa-343. Next base: position 852 of record JASHPM010000046.1, read on the forward strand.
GGCCGGAGACAGGCTAAAAACGCCCGGAATGGAGCACACACGTGGCAGATGATCGACAGCGCGCCGTAGATCTGGCGCTTGCGCAGATTGAGAAGCAGTTCGGCAAGGGATCCATCATGCGTCTCGGCAGCAAAGAGGCGGTGGTGCCCATCTCCACCATCTCCACGGGGTCCATTTCGTTCGACGCCGCTCTGGGCGTGGGCGGGGTGCCGCGGGGGCGGGTGATTGAGATTTTTGGCCCGGAGTCGTCGGGGAAGACGACCATCACGCTGCAGATTATTGCGGAGGCGCAGAAAGCGGGCGGGCTGGCGGCGTTTGTGGATGCCGAGCACGCGCTCGACCCGGGGTATGCGAAGAAGCTGGGCGTGGACATCGACAACCTGCTGATCTCGCAGCCGGACTACGGCGAGCAGGCGCTGGAAATCACGGAGGCGCTGGTGCGGTCGGGGGCCATCGATGTGCTGGTAGTGGACTCGGTGGCGGCGCTGGTTCCCAAGGCCGAGCTGGACGGAGAAATGGGCGACTCGCACATGGGCCTGCAGGCGCGCCTGATGTCTCAGGCGCTGCGCAAGCTGACGGGGACGGTTTCGAAGTCGCGGACGTGTCTGATTTTCATCAACCAGATTCGCGAGAAGATCGGCGTGATGTTCGGGAACCCGGAAACCACGACGGGCGGGCGGGCGCTCAAGTTCTACTCGTCGGTGCGCATCGATATTCGACGCATTGCCGCGGTGAAAGAAGGCGATACAGTGGTGGGCTCGCGGACGAGAGTGAAGATCGTGAAGAACAAGGTCGCCGCGCCCTTCCGCGAGGCGGAGTTCGACATTTTGTACGGCGAGGGCATCTCGCGCGAGGGCGACGTACTCGATCTGGCGGTGGCACAGAACATTGTCGAGAAGAGCGGGGCCTGGTTCAGCTATTCCGGCGAACGGATCGGGCAGGGACGGGAAAATGTCCGGCAATACCTGAAGGACAATCGCGACACCTTCACCAAAATCGATAGCGAGATCCGGCAGAAGCTTGGCATTGGGGCCAAGAATCCCGCGCCCGAGCCGCCGGCGGTTCCTCCAAACGGAGCGGCGCACGCTCAGGAAGCGGTGCGGGCGCGGCGTTCACCGGCAGCAACAGCATGAAGGGCAATACTGAATCCGAAGACGGCTGCCACGGCTGAACGTACCCAGAATCAGTTTCGCCCGGCCGCGTCCTAGGCGGCCACTGCGGGTTGCGGGGTCATCTCGTCCGCAGACGGTCCATAACAGCCGGGAATGACGACGCCCAGCATGCGCAGATACACGCCCAGTTGCGCGCGGTGATGCACCATGTGGCTGATGGTCCACTTGCGATAAACGATCTCGCGCGGATCGTCGATGATGGTATGGCCCTCCCACTCCATCGTCCAGCCGTGCGCCATTTCGGCGTCGCTGGCGCCGGCCATGGCTGCCCGCGCCACGGGCAGATCGCCATCGAACCGCGCCAGAATGTCCTCCCGGCTCTTGCCCTTCCATCCGAACATGGCCTTGTCACCCTCCTCCGCGGTCATCGCATAGTGGTCGCGTGTGAAGGTCACGACTGTCCACTCGGGAAAATCGGCCAGATGCCAGGCCAGGCGGCCTAACTCCATGGACTTCTCGTGCGGCTTCCAGAGCAGCTTGTCGTTGGGAACCAGCGCGAGAAACCTGCGGGAGCTGGCGAATTCCTCGTCGAATTCCGGCAGCAGTTTTTCAGCGACAGTCATTGGGGTTTACCTCCGTTCGCCAGGGAGTATACTCCGGCGAACGGTGCAACCAGCGCCACCTTCTCCGCTGCTTTTACCTCATCAATTTCGAGCAACCGGCTGCGTCACTGCCGCCTTCCCAAACTTAAGGTGAATCTTGCGCCAGTTCGGAAGTTGAATGGCAGAGACGGGTAGCCGATGGGCCCGATGTGCTGATTGCTGCTGAGGTTGTCCAGCTGCGTATACAGGCCCATCCAGGGCTTCCACTGGTACGTCGCTCCCAGATCAACCTTCGTCCAGGAGTAATCGAGGTTGCGGTTCGGCAACAGGAGCGTGTTGCCAAAGTTGATGTCGTCGCCGCCGAGATAGGTTGAGTCGTCGCTGCGGCTGGAATAAGCGGTGTCAACGACCCCGGACCATTTTTTGCCGGTGTAAATCGCACTGGCAAACGCCGTGTGCGGCGGGCGCCGGAACGGCCGCGCACCGACCAGCGGCGAGTAGTTGCCAATGGGAATGCCGGGGTAATTCGGATTCATGCTCGGGCCGATTGCATCGGAAGAAAACGACCGCTGCACGACCGCATCGAGGTATGTGTAGCCGCCGCGCAGGAAGATATTTTTGCCCATTCCGTACTCGAACTCCGATTCGACACCCTGCGCCCGATACGACATGGAATTCAGGTCGAGTTCATAGGCGGAATTGTTGTTCAGGAATGTTTCGAGTTGCTGTTGCTGCGCGGTGGTCAGATTGGGCAGAAGCTGCGGCACTGTCGACGCGGGCACCGCTTCGATCTGATTTCCAAATTCGTTGTGAAAATAAGTAATTCGCGCGATGACTTTTTCGCTGAACAGACTTTGCTCGAGGCCGCCGTCGTAGGTTCTCGACAGTTCCGCGCCGATGGGAGCAATGCCATACTGCGCGATCGCGGATTGGCCGCCATTCGCCTGCAGGAACGCGTACAGGGAGCCGAACTGCTGGTCGAGAGTGGGCTCCTGATAGCCCTTCGCGAAATTCACGTTGAGCCGGGTGCCGTGAAAAGCGCCTTTTCCGGGCCGCACCAGATACACGGACGCGCCGCCGCGTGGCGTGCCTACGGTTCCGAAGAGCTGGTTCTTCTCCACGCCGCCAGCCGCCATATAGAAGAAACGGCTTTTAAACTGGCCGCCGAGCTGTGCCTGATA
>JASHPM010000363.1 GCA_030038115.1 Acidobacteriaceae bacterium
GTGCCCGACGCCACTGGCACCCCAGGCAGCACCGTCACCGTCCAGGTTCCCAGCGACAATGCACCGTCTGCGTCAACGGGAGGCCCGCCAACCGCCCTCACGCCGGCTGGGACAGCGCCCGCCGAGGAGGCGCCCGCAACATCTCCCGCGCCGGCGGAAGGCGCTCCGTCTGCTGAACTCCACAGCAATTCCGAGCCTCTCGTGAAACCCGTCGGCCCGGCCAATAACCAGCCCCTGCCTGCCATCGATAAGCCGGCCGAAGCCCCGCAGCAGATCAACCAGGTCCCCGCTGGCGGCAACGCTCAGGTGCAAACCGGAGCCAGTTCCAGTGGCAAGCCCAGCAAGAAAAAGAAAGCTCCCTACGACAAGAAGGACGAGTCCTCCAGCAAACACAAGAAGAAGACGGGACTCGACAAGCTGAATCCGCTCTGATCCATGCAGCACACCCGGCAAAGGCCGCCCCTGAGAGGCGGCCTTTCTGCTCTTCGCTCCCGCTCGCCCCCCGCCTGCATCGAAAACTCAAACGTTATATCGTGAAAAAGGAATGCCCCGGCAAGCCGAAAACATCCTCGAAAGCGGCTCGGAGATGAACGAAAACTCGAACCCTCCGCGCCGCGAATTGCCGAAGGCGTACGATCCCGCCGCTATCGAAGAGCGCTGGGCTCAGTACTGGGTCAGCGAGCGCCTTTTCGAGGTCAGAACGCCTGCGCCCGGCACATCGCATCCCCGCGCCTTCACCATCCTGCTGCCTCCGCCCAATGTCACCGGCAATCTCCACATGGGGCACATGTTCGAGCACACCGAAACGGACATCCTCGTCCGCTGGCATCGCATGCTCGGCGAAACCGCCCTCTGGCTCCCCGGCACCGATCACGCCGGCATCGCCACGCAGATGCTGGTCGAACGCCAGCTCACCACGGAAGGTACAACGCGCCAGGCTCTCGGCCGCGAAGCCTTCGTAGAACGCGTCTGGCAGTGGCGTCGCCACTACGGTGGCGCCATCCTCTCGTCCATGAAGCGCATCGGCGACACCGTCGACTGGTCGCGCGAGTACTTCACCATGGATGAGCGCCTCTCCGTCGCTGTGCGCGAAGCCTTCGTCCGCCTCTACGAAGACGGCCTCATCTACCGCGGCGCGTACATCGTCAACTGGTGCCCGCGCTGCCAGACCGCCATCAGCGACCTCGAAGTCGCGCACGAAGAACAACAGGGCAATCTCTGGGAAATTCGCTACCCCGTCGTCGCCTCGCCCGGCGAATTTCTCACCGTCGCCACCACCCGGCCCGAAACCATGCTTGGCGACGTCGCTGTGGCCGTGAACCCACTCGACGAACGCTACACGCACCTCCACGGCAAGACACTCAGGCTGCCGCTGACGAACCGTGAAATCCCTGTCATCACGGACGACTGGGTCAAGTCCGACTTTGGCACCGGCGCCGTAAAAGTCACGCCCGCCCACGACCCAAACGACTTTGCTATCGCCCAGCGCCACAATCTGCCATCCATCTCCGTCATGGACGAGACCGCGCACATGAGCGCCGAAGCCGGTCCCGCCTACGCCGGACTCGACCGCTACGACGCCCGCAAAAAAGTCCTTGAAGACCTCGAAGCTCAGGGCCTCCTCGGCGCTGTTCGTGACCACGTCAATGCCATCGGCAAGTGCGCTCGTTGTCAGACCATCGTCGAGCCGCGCCTCTCCACACAGTGGTTCGTCGCCGTCAACAAAACGCCGAACAAGGGTGGCGACTCCATGGCGGAAATGGCCAGGAAAGTCGTTTGTGAAGCGAAACCCGGCGACCCCGCGTCGAAGCCTCTGCGCTTCACGCCCGAGAATTACGAAAAGATCTACCTCGAGTGGATGAACAACATCTACGACTGGTGCATCTCGCGCCAGCTCTGGTGGGGCCATCGCATTCCGGCCTGGCACTGCGCCGCTTGCAAAAAGATCACCGTCGCCCGCCGGGATCCCACGCACTGCGCCCACTGCGGCTCCCGGCAAATCACCCAGGAAACCGACGTCCTCGACACCTGGTTCTCCTCCGGCCTCCTGCCCGTCACGGTCTTCGGATGGCCTCCACCGCAGGGCCAGTCCACCCCCGACCTCGACGCCTTCTACCCTACCTCGCTGCTCGTCACCGGCTTCGACATTCTCTTCTTCTGGGTCGCCCGCATGATCATGCTCGGCTGCTATTTCAGCAAGGACGTCCCTATGCCGGATGGCTCGAAGCGCGCCCTCAAAGACTCAGTCCCCTTCCGCGAGGTTTACATCCACTCGCTGGTCCGCGACGCCGACCGCCAGAAGATGTCGAAGACCAAAGGCAACGTCGTCGACCCGGTCGAGATCGTCGAGCGCTACGGCACCGATGCTGTGAGGTTCACGCTCGCCTCCATGTCCTCACCCGGTACCGACATCGCCTTCAGCGAAGCCCGCACCGAAGGCTACCGCGCCTTCGCCAACAAAATCTGGAACGCCGCCCGCTTCATCTTCATGAATGTCGAGCGCGCCCGCGAGACGGGCATCGAGATCGACCATACCGTGCGCGGGCACGTGCCTAAGGCTGACGAAACCGATCCAATCGAGACGCGCTGGATTGTCGCACGCCTCAGCTCGGTCGCTGCTCAGGTCGGTATTGACCTGTCCGAATATCGTTTCGACCTGGCCGCTAGCGAGATATATCAGTTTTTCTGGGGTGACTTCTGCGACTGGTACCTCGAAATCGTCAAGCTCCGCCTCGATTTCGCGGATTCCGCCAGGAAGGCCGCAACGAAGTCCGCGCTGACTATTCTCCTCCAGACCTTTGAATCCGCATTGCGTCTCCTCTCGCCCATCATGCCCTTCCTCACCGAAGAGCTGTGGCACGCGCTCTACGACGACGAGACCCCTGCAAGATCCATCGCGCTCACCCGCTACCCGCAGGGCGCCGCGCATTCGGACGACGTTCTGGAGATTCATTTCCATCTGCTCCAGCAACTCATCGTATCCGTCCGCGCCCTCCGCAAAGATCTCGGCGTTGAAGAGAAAGCCTCGGTCCCTGTCCGCATTCGCTCCGCGCATGATGGCTGGGTCTTTGAGGAGAACTTCGACGTTATTCAACGCCTTGCGCGTGTCTCCAGCGTCGAATTAGTGAGTTCCATTCCCGAAGGTGCAACCATCCGCTCCACGCCGCAGTTCGATGTGCAGGTCGTCTACGAAAAGACCATCGACGTCCTCGCCGAGCGTGAGCGCCTTACCAAAGAACTCGCCAAACTCGAAAAGAACCTCGCCTCGGCCGAGCGTCAGCTCAGTAATCCCGCGTTCCTCGAAAAAGCCCCGCCCCACGTCGTCGAGGGCCTTGGAAAAATTGCCGCCGACACCCGCCTGCTCATGGAAAAAACCCGCAAAGCCCTCAAGGACCTCGCCTGAGCCATGGACTGGAAAAGCCGCCGCATCGAGGCCATTCTCGAACAGGCCCTCCTCGAGGACAAAGCCACCAGCGACATCACCACCTCTCTCACCATCGACTCCTCTCTTCGTGCCGCCGCTACCGTCCTCGCCAAAGAAGAGTGCGTCCTGTCCGGCATCGGCTGCATTCCGCGCTTCCTCGATATCTTTGCGCGACTCGACGGCCGGTCCAGCGGTCGCTACGAAGTCGTCAGCCATCCCGAGATCTTCGACGGGGTCCGCATGCGCAAAGGTCAGGCCATCGCCGTCATTCGTCATAATGCCCGTGTCATACTGGCCTGCGAACGCATCATCCTCAACCTCATGCAGCGCATGAGCGGCATCGCTACCCTCACCCGCAAATATGTCGAGGCCGTCGACGACACCGGCGTCAAAGTCCTCGACACCCGCAAGACCGTTCCTGGCCTGCGCATCCTCGACAAATATGCTGTTCGCTGCGGCGGCGGCGAGAATCACCGCCTCGATCTCTCCGACGGCATTCTCATTAAGAACAACCACATCACCCTCGGTGGCGGCATCGAAAAAGTCCTCGCGCGCGCGAAAGAGCGCCGCAAGCCAGGCCAGACCATCGACATCGAGGTGTGCAATCTCGCCGAGCTCGAACTCGCCCTCCAACACGGCGCCGAGTCCCTGCTCCTCGACAACATGACCCCCGGCGAAGTTAAAAAATCCGTCGACCTGGTTCGCAAGCGTGGCTTCGAAATCCCCATCGAAGCCTCCGGTGGCATCACCCTCGAAAACGTCCGCAAATACGCCCTTGCCGGCCCCGATTACATCTCCGTCGGCGCTCTCACACACTCCGCACTCGCCGTCGACCTCTCCATGCGCATCACTGCGGAGATTTACTAAGCGGTGTCCGGCCCCATCCGCCACGCCCGCATCGACGACCCCTGCCACGATCCCTTCGACCTCCCCGCTCTCAACGCCGATCTCGCCGGCTCGCGCTTCGCCGGCAATCTCTGCTTCTTCCCCGCCATCTCCTCCACCAACACCCACGCCATGCAACAGGCCGGCTCCGGCGCGCCCGACGGCAGCGTCTGGTTCGCCGACGAGCAAACCGCGGGCCGCGGCCGGGGCGCTCACGCCTGGACCTCGCCGCCCGGCTCCGGACTCTACGTCAGCATCCTGCTTCGCCCGCGCATAGCTCCAGCCGACATCCTCTGGCTCTCCCTCGCTGCCGGCCTCGCCGCGCAAAACGCCATCCAGACCGTCACCTCACTCCATCCCGACCTCCGCTGGCCCAACGACCTCCTCCTCGGTCCGCGAAAATTCTGTGGCATCCTCACCGAGCTCAACGCCGAAGTCACCCGCATCCGTCACGCGGTCATTGGCATCGGCATCAATGTCCACCAGCAGCAGTTTCCCCCCGAGCTCCGCTCCATCGCTACCTCGCTCTTCATTGAAACCGGCCGCAACTGGCCCCGCCAGCATCTCCTCCGTGCCCTCCTGCAATCGCTCGACTCCGAGCTCACCGTGCTCGTCGCATCCGCCAACCTCGAATCCGCCACACAAAGTATCCGCACCCGCCTCGAACGTAGTTCTTCCTGGATTCGCGGTAGGCACGTCCGTGTCGACGAAGGCGACGGATTCACCGGCATTACCGAAGGCCTCGATCCGCGCGGCTTCCTCCAGGTGCGGACCGCACAAGGCCTCCGCACCGTCCTCTCCGGTGGTGTTCGCGAAGCCGGCCCGTCATAAATTCGAACCCGAATTCGAACCCGAACGAATCGAGCGCATAGAATCATTTCATGCTCCTGGTGCTGAACGTCAACAACACCAATACCGTGATCGCCCTCTACGCGCTCACTCCCGAGGGCCATACTGGCGACCTCCGCGCCACGTGGCGCATCAGCACGCGCCAGGGGCAAACCGCCGACGAATACGGCATCTTCATTCGCAGCCTTCTTCAGCATGAAGGCATCGAAGCCAGCGCCATCCGCGGCATCGTCATTGCCTCCGTTGTTCCTCCCATTGACTGGATTCTTCGTCAGTTCTGCGAGCGCTACTTCGGCCAGAAGCCGCTCTTCATCGAACCCGGCGTTAAAACCGGTCTGCCCATTCTCACCGACAATCCAGGCGAGGTCGGAGCTGATCGTGTTGCCAACTGCGTCGGCGCATTCCACAAATATGGAGGGCCCACCATCGTCGTCGACTTCGGTACCGCCACTAACTTCGATGTCGTCTCTCGCAAAGGTGAATTTCTCGGCGGAGCCATTGCCCCCGGACTCAGCATCTCCGCGGAAGCCCTCTTCGCCCGCGCGGCGCGCCTGCCCCGTGTCGAAATTCGCCGCCCCGCCAGGATCATCGGGACTAACACAGTCGACAATCTCCAGATCGGACTCTTCTGGGGTCACATCGGCCTCGTCGATTCCATCCTCGAGCGCATGATCGCCGAACTGGGCCCCGAGACCAGGTGCGTGGCCACCGGCGGTCTCGCCAACCTCATTGCTCGCGAGTCGAAATACATCTCCGAAGTCAACGACCGCCTCACCCTCGAAGGTCTGCGCCTCATCTACGATCGCAATCGCGCAGCACGCAGCGCGCCGCACTCCGAACCGCAGCCGGCTCGCACCGCCGGCGCGTGACGCTGTGGAAAATTACTTCAATTACTTCACCGAAATCGAGGAGCACTTCCAGCGCCGCCGCGGCTCCATCCTCCTGCTCTCCACGCTTGACTGGGTGCTGATCGACACCTGGCGCGAAGCCGGTATTCCTCTCGAAGCCGTTCTCCGCGGCATCGACACCGCCTTCGACCGCTACGACAAGCGCAAACATCGCACCGCGCGCCGCATCAACGGACTCGCCTGGTGCGCTCAGGAAGTCATGACTGCTGTCGAAGACATGCGCGAAGCTTCAGTGGGCGCGGCCACGCCGCGATCCGGCGCCGCTAGCGCCGGTCTCGAGTGGGACCGCATCGCCGCCCATCTGAACCAGGCGGCAGCCGCACTCAAAGCTGCATCCCTCACCGGACTCGCCGCCCAAACCGCATCCGAAATCGCCGACCGCCTGGGGATCCTCGCCACTCCGCCCGGATTCCCGCCCAACCTCGAAGACCTCGAACGCAACCTCACCGTCCTCGACGAAAAACTCCTCAGCACCCTCATCGCAACGACTCCCGAAGCCGAGCTCACCGAGCTCCGCGAACAAAGCGCGCAGGAACTCGCGCCCTGGCGCCGTCGCATGCAGGCCCTCCAGATTCGACAGATTGAGCAGCAATTCCTCCACAAGCGCCTGCTCGAAAAGTACAATCTCCCGCGCCTCAGCCTCTTCTACATGAGGCAGGATTAGGCGAGTCACTCGTGAAGCTTCGCATCGAAAAGGCCGTCTATGGCGGATCGGGTCTTGCGCGCGCCGACGGCAAAGCCATTTTCGTCCCATTCACGCTCCCGGGTGAAGAAGTCGAAGCGCAAATCGCTGCCGATAAAGGCGGCTTCGCCACCGCTGAGCTCCAGGCCGTCATCCATCCCAGCCCCGCGCGAACCCAGCCTCAGTGTCCTTACTTCGGAACATGCGGCGGCTGCCAATATCAGCACGCCACCTATGCTGCCCAGGTCGAAATGAAGCTCGCCATCCTACGCGAGTCTCTCGAACGCGCCCATATCCGCGACGTCCCGGACATCGCTTCTGTCACCGCTGACCCGTTCGGTTACCGCAACCGCATTCGCCTCCACATCCGGAAGAATCCTTTCGCCCTTTGTTACAAATTTCGCAATTCGCACGCCAATCTTCCGGTCGACACGTGTCCCATCGCCTCTCCGCTGCTTCAACGCGCCATCGAAATCCTCAACCAGGACGGCCACAACCTCGATCTTGCCGAATTTGTAACCGAAATCGAGCTTTTTACGAGCCCAGATGATTCCACTCTGCTCCTTTCCCTCTGGACCGGCCGCCCCGCGCCGGAAGCGAAGCAATTTCTGGCCAGGACATCAACACAGCTGCTACAAACCCTCCCGGAACTCCAGGGCATTGGCATCTTCTCCGTCGAGAAAACCCGCGCTGCCAGTCGTCTCCTCGCGCATTCCGGCGCGGGCTACCTGCGCTATTCCGCCGCCGGCTATAACTACCGCGTCAGCCTCGGCTCTTTCTTCCAGGTCAATCGCTTCCTCATCGACCCTCTCATTCGGCTCGTCACCGCCGGCGAACAGGGTGGCGCCGCCTGGGATCTCTACGCTGGCGTCGGCCTCTTTTCGCTCCCGCTCACCGGGAATTTCGCCGCAGTCACCGCGGTCGAATCCTCACCCTACGCCGTCCGCGACCTCCGCGAAAACCTGCACGGAACCGCACATCGCGCCGTCGTCGCCGACTCTGCCGCCTTCCTTCGCCGAGGTGCCCAGCAGCGCCAGCCCGCGCCGGATCTCGTCGTCGTCGATCCGCCACGCGCCGGCCTCGGCCGCGACGTCACGACAGCTCTTGGAAAAATCCGCCCGCGCAAGATCACTTACGTTTCCTGTGATCCCGCTACACTCAGCCGTGACCTTGCCGCGTTGCTAGAATCCGGCTATCGCCTCACCAATATCCATCTGCTGGACCTCTTCCCGCAGACTTTTCATCTGGAGAGCGTCACGCATTTGACTCTGGAATGATCTGACCCCGGGGCGACCATTCGCGATGGCCACCTCCCTCGCCATTCCGCAGCAACTCGACATGCGTCCGCAGGCGCAAACCCCTCCGTCGCAACCTCCGAAACCGGCTCCGCCGCTTCGGCTTCTCACCGCTCCCGCACTTCTCATGGCTATCTGCTTCGCCTGCGGCGATGCTGCAGCCCAACGGCTCTGGTTGCCACCTGGACAGATCCTCCTTGCCCTGGCTCTTCTCGCCCTCGTCGCTGCAACCGCTGTTATCCGCGCCATGCGCGTAGCCCCCGGCGCTGCCGCCACGCTCTGCATTCTGCTCGGAACCTTCTGCGCCGAAGTTCAGCCGCGGCCGCCTGCAACCACTCCCCTCGAGCGCATTGCCTTCGCAACGCCCACCGCCACTCCCGCCACGCGCCGCCTCGGCATCGAAACGACGCATATCGTCGATGGCAGCGTCGTGCGCACAACCCCTCCCCGTCTCATCGACACCTTCGCTCCCTATTCCGACATCATCCGCCACGAGCGGAGTCAGCAGATCGATCTGCGCGTCTCCTCAGTCGACGATCAAAAACTCTCGGCCTCCGAGGGCCTGCGCCTCACCCTTTATGCGCCCGCCGATGCTGCTTTCCCTCCTCTCACGTGCGGCCGGACCCTTCGCGGCCCCGTCGCCATGCACACCGAGGAGCGCTTCCTCGACCCCGGCGTGTGGGACGCATCCGCATGGCTGCGCCAGCAGGGAATCGCTGCCCTCGGCTCCGGCCACGCCGAAGACCTATCCGTCACGGTGACAAATGTTCGCCCCACCTTCCCCTGCTGGCTGCATTCCATCCAGCAGACGGCCAGCGAACGTCTCGTCAGCCTGGCCGATCAGCCCGCACAATCGCGCATCCCTGCATTCCTCCGTCTTTCCCACGACGACGCAGCCATGCTCACCGCCATGCTCACCGGCGACCGTTCTCTCCTCGGCCATCGTCTCCGCGTCGGCTTTGAGCGCACCGGCTCCTTCCACCTTCTCGTCGTCTCGGGAATGCACCTGGCTATCTTTGCCGGCATCGTGTTCTGGATCACTCGCCGCCTCCGCCTTCCGCGCCTCTGGGCCTCGCTCGCGACCATCGCCCTCTCCCTCGCCTACGCGCTCTTTACCGGCTTTGGCCAGCCGGTCCAACGCGCCTTCTGGATGGTCACCCTCTACCTCTGCGGCCGCATGCTCTGGCGCGAGCGCCATCCGCTCAACGCCATTGGATTCGCGGCTCTCATCATGCTCGCCGTCAATCCCGCTGCCCTCCTCGATGCCGGCTTCCAGATGACCCTGCTTTCGGTACTCGCCGTCGCCGGCATCGCCGTCCCCGTTGCGGACAAGACCTTCGGCCCTTACCTGCACGCAACACGAAACCTCTGGCTGCTTCCCATCGATCCCTCCTTGCCCCCACGCCTTGCGCAGTTTCGCGTCATCCTCCGCATGTTTGCAGCCACGCTGCGCCCCATAATCGGCAGCCGGCTCGCATTCAGCGTATTTCCTAAGATCGTCCGCCTTGTCCTCCTGGCCGCCGAACTCCTCACCACCTCGCTCGCCATCGAACTTCTCATGGCTCTCCCCATGGCCATCTATTTCCACCGTGTCACCGCCGTCGCTTTGCCGGTCAACATCCTCATCGTTCCGCTTCTCGGAATCCTGCTGCCTCTCGCCCTGGCCACTCTGCTTCTCGTCCTCATCCTCCCGAAACTCGCCGCAATCTCCGCCGCAGTCGTCGCACTGCTCTTGCACGGGGTCCACGCACTGGTCGGCGCATTCGGAGCCATGCGGCTCGGCGACCTCCGCATCCCGCCGCCCCAACCCGTCGCCATCGCCGCAATCATCCTCCTCACCTCCGCGGCCCTGATCCTCATCCGCATCCGGCGCTTCGCGATTCCCGCGGCTGCGGCGGCCCTGTTTCTCGCGGCCGCAGTCGCGGTTTTTCCACGACCCATCCTGCATCGCGCCGGAGCCCTCGAAATCTCCACCATCGACGTCGGCCAGGGCGACTCCCTGCTCGTCATCACGCCCCATGGCAAAACGCTGCTCATCGACGCCGGCGGCATCGTCGGCGCCAGCGGCCCTAACGCCACCGACCCCAGCGCCCACGCCACCAACTTCGACGTCGGCGAAGATGTCGTCTCGCCTGCCCTCTGGTCTCGCGGTATTCGCCGCCTCGACGCGGTCGCCATCACGCACGCCCACGCCGACCACATCGGTGGCATGCCCGCTGTCCTCTCGAACTTTCGCCCGGGCGAGCTTTGGATCGGCATCAATCCCCACTCCGCCCTCTATGACACGGTCCTGGCCGAGGCCCACACCACCGGAACTCGGATCATTCGTCACACTGCCGGTGACATTTTCACCTTTGATGGCGTCCGCGTCCGCGTCCTTGCCCCCGAACCTGGCTACCGTCCCGCTGCAACCCCCGGCAACAACGACTCACTGGTGTTACAAATGCGCCTTGGCAACACAACCGCTCTTCTCGAAGGCGATGCGGAATCCCCCAGCGAGGACCGCATGCTTGCCGAAGGCAATCTCCACTCCGATTTCCTCAAAGTCGGTCATCACGGCAGCCGCACTTCGACCACACCGGATTTTCTCGCCGCTGTCTCTCCGTCGTGGGCGGCTATTTCCGTCGGCCGCCGCAATTTCTACGGCCATCCGCGCCACGAAGTCCTCGAACAGCTCCAGGCCGCGCGTGTGCGAACTTTCCGCACCGACCTGTTCGGCCTCTCCACGTTTTATCTCGATGGCAAGTCGGTCCAGGCCGCCGTCTGGGCCGTCACAGCCGAACCTCGCTGACCGGCCAGATGGGCCTGCATAACCTTTTCAGCATGGGTGCTAACGCCGCTTCGGCATTGCCTCCAGCGCGTCACACGCCGCCACAGCACCGTTTTCGGCCACAATCTTCGCCGCTACCGCACCCGCCCGCACCACATAAGCATTGTCCGAAAGCAGCTGCCCGATCAGCCGCGCCGCTGGCTTTGCCTTGTACTGCTTCCGTCCCAGCACCTCAGCCACACCCAGCCGCCGCACCCGCCGCGCATTGTCCGGCTGATCGTGGCTGTATGGCATCACCAGCATCGGTCGCCCCGCGCGCAGCGCCTGCGCCGTCGTCCCAATGCCCGCCTGATGGATGATCACCGAAGCCCGCGGAAAAATCTGCGAATACGGCGCGTACCGCGCCACGCAAATTGTCTCCGGCAGCCTGCGCCTTGGCAAATTCCGATCGTCCGCGCCAATCAGCAGCACCGCGCGTAGCCCCAGAATCTCCGCCGCCTGCGCGCTCTGTTCGTAAAAGTCCCCCGCGTGCATCACCGCCGCCGACCCCAGCGTGAACACCAGCGGCGCTGCTCCCGCCTCCAGAAACGTCGCCAGCTCCGGCGGCAATCGTCCCTCATCGCCGGTGCCGTCGTAGAACGCAAACCCCGTCACCTTCGCCGACGGCGGCCAGTCGGGCTGCGGCGCGCCCATCACCGATGAATAAAGCGCCAGCACCAGGCTCTCCGAGTGTTTCGCGTCGAAAATCGGATCCTTGCCCCGTGGCAGCCCCAGCTCGCGTCGCAGCGCATACACCGGCTCCGGCCATTTCCGCGTCACCAACCGCGCAAAACGCGCCACCACATGCCCCAGCGGCGGCACCGCCCCCTGCAGCTTCGCCAGCGTCGGATACGGGGGCAGCACCGGCGGATCGTACCCTGAGAAAAACGAAAACGGCGCCAGCACGTACGACGCCCACGCAACGCCCGTCTTCTCCGCGACAATCGGCCCCGCATACGCCAGCTCGCCCGTCACCAGCAGATCGGCGCCGCCTTCCGCCTCCACCGCCGCGAGCAAATCCGTATAGCTCTCGCGCAGGGAAGGAAAGAGGAATTTCCGCAGCCCCGTCTCCGTTCCATGCTTAATGTCGTAGATCATCGCGATCAGCCGCGTATCGTTCGGGTCCTGCTCCGGCCGCACCGGTGCAAACCCGATCCCCAGCGGCTCGATCTTCGGCCGAAACATCTCCGGCACCGCCAGCACCGGCCGATGTCCGCGCCGCTTCAGCTCCAGGGACAAGGCGATGAGCGGGTTTACATCGCCAAACGTGCCATAGGTGGAAAAAACGATTCTCATCGCGTCCGGGTCAGAATTCGCTCAGAAGCTCGCCTCAAATGCGTGGAACCTGCGCTCCAGTTCCCACTCCTGCTGCGCCTTCTCGCTTCCGCGCACCAGCGCCGCACATTCCCCCGTCGGCGTCTCCGCGCCCAGCTGCCCCCGGCACGCGGCTACCGGCGTCTCCAGCTTCTCCGGCGTCACCCGTTCCCAAACGCTCGCCCCGGGCAAAAAACTGTGCTCGATTGAAGTCCGCGCCATCAGCTTCAGATTGTGATAGCTCAGCGGATACGTATCAGCCGCACGCACATATTCATGGGTCAGATCGATACGCGACACGCCCTCGTCGTCCGTGGACAGCGCCACCGGCACCCCGGCCTTTCGATACAGCATGAACGGATGCTCGTTGCCCTTCACATTCAGGATCACGTCGTTGCTCGTCAGGTTCACTTCCACCATCACGTGCCGGTCCGCCATCTCCTTCATCAGCTCCCACGGCCGGTTCTCATACATCACGTCCACCCCGTGCCCGATCCGCTCCGCGTGACCCTCTTCCACCGCCATCCGAATATGGAATTTCAACCCATCCGGCGGCACCATCCCCTCGCTCAACTCTCCCGCATGCAGCGTAATGTGTACCTTTGGATACTGCCCGTGCAGATAATCGAGCATCCGCATCTGCAGCGCGTAATCGCGCATAGAAATATACCCGTCTTCGGGCATCACATAATTAATTCCCACCACGTCTGCATCAGGGGAAGCAACCTCGAACCCCAGCAGCGTCTGCGCAAATACATTCTCCGGAGGAAATCCACGCAGCACTTGATACAGAAACCGTACCGTCACACTGCATCCCGCCGCCGCATCCGACTGCCCGCAATGCTCGATCTCGTTGCGCTTTCTCAGCGCTTCGCTATACTCCTCGCGCGCGCTCTCCACGTTGCCGCGAAATCCGCTGTCGGCCAGCAGTGCCTCTTTCAGATGCGCGGCATCGGTATTCCACCCAATCTTTGCTGCCACACCGGCAGCGGCCCTGAAATTCGGTGTCTGCATCAGCTCCAGATACTCCTCATTTTGCGCGGCTGCTCGCGACGCCACCTCGTCGATCCACTCCCCCGTGAACCGCTTATCGTCGCCGAAGCGCCCGAACGTATCGAAAAAGTGATCGTGCCCCGACTCGCCCGTTACAGGCACAAACGTCCGCATAGAAAACGCGTCGATCAGCTCGTCGTAAAGATGCTGATTCGCCGGCACGTCCTTCGCGGCGCTCTCGCCCGGGGGGCAATCCGGCCCATGATGCTCCGTGTCCATCCGCAGGCGCACCGTGTCGACGCAAATCCCGTCCTCGCCCGCCTCGCGGATGAACGTCTCGGCATATACCGCGCCGCCCAGATGGTTGTGCAGATCGCCGCCCTTCGGCATTCGATACAAAAACGCCCGCAGCGCCGCCGGACCTTCCTTTCTGGCCTCGTCGAACGCACGCGCGGCGCGTGTTTCGCCGGGAGCAGCCGTCTGTGCGGCAATCCGAAAATTCGGGAAGACGAGAACACCGGCAACCGGAACCACAAGGACCGCGCACGCACGGGGAGTCAGGAGCATGACCTTTCAATTTCCTCGGGGACCAAAGGAGTGGTGAACCGTGCCCCAAGTGTATCGCGCCTCTGGCTCGCCATCATGTCCCCAGGGATCGACTGCGAATCGCCGCGGTGGCCAGGGACGGGATCGAACTTGAGCCGCATTGCGGGCGTCTGAGCCCGCCGGCGAAATCCTGAGCGAGCGCCAGCGAGTCGAAGGACCCTCGGCAGAGGCGCGACTTTGGCTCAGCAGATGGTGGCCAGGGACGGGATCGAACTTGAGCCGCATTGCGGGCGTCTGAGCCCGCAGGCGAAATCCTGAGCGAGCGCCAGCGAGTCGAAGGACCCTCGGCAGAAGCGCGACTTCGGCTCAGCAAATGGTGGCCAGGGACGGGATCGAACCGCCGACGCCGGCCTTTTCAGGGCCGCGCTCTACCACTGAGCTACCTGGCCGCCGGAGGGTTCCAGCACGGAGAGGGGTCGTCCAGGAACTGCGGCAGCCAAACTGCCGCGCTCACCCAACAACCTCAGCAAGTATAACAAACTGAACCCGCCCATCCTGTAGACCGCATTGGGTCAGTTACACCCGCGTTCGCCCTCGACCGCAAACAAATCTCCCCGCCCCCAAGTCCCTTGACGAGCGCCAGCAAAAAGGGCGCCGTTGAGGCGCCCCACATTCCCATCTTCGATTCGAGCACCCGGCCGCTTGCCCTCTACTGCCTGCCGTCTGGTGCCTCCCTCCTCACCGCATCATCGTCAGCACCGCCCGCGCCGCCGCAACCAGCCCCACCCACAGCACCCCGCTCACCAGCAGCGCGCAAACCGCGCCCCGCACCGGAGCCATCATTTCCCGCTCCGCTTCCTGTTCCTGAGACGACGCGTAATCCGCCTCATGCCAGTGGCCCGCTGCATCAAACCCCGCGCCGTAATGAATTGCATCGATGGGGATCACCATGGCCGGCTCCTTCAACACCCAATATCGGAACACGGCCATGGTCGCAGAGGCCCCGCCGCGGAGGATGTGACACTTATCACTCTCCAATGCCGGATGGCGATACGGTCTGTCAGGTCCCGCCGTCTTAGCCTGCCCCAGGCGAGTCCGCGTGCGACCGAGTCGAATCCGCCCCGCGACGACAGCAGACAATCTGGGATTTAGCTCCTGCGGGGCGCTGCGGCGCCCACAATGACGCCTGCGCGCAATCCTCATCCGAGCCGGGTTTTTCTATGCAGGGAAGTCAATGAGCACGAGAGCTGCGCGAAACCTGAGCCTACGCGCGCAAACGGCTGCGCAGCTCTTCAGGAATCCGATCCTGCAGGACCCGCGCCTGCTCGATCGCCACGCCCGTCAGATACACCGGCGCCGGTGTCGCAATCGCCACCAGGATCCACGCCGCCAGCGACGCCAGCAGCCCCAGCACCGCCGCCGCCTGCAGCGTCAACACCACCATCCTGTGTTCCAGATGCATCACCACTGCGGCACTCCGCAGCGGCTCCACGTGGTGGATCACCGCCAGCGCCAGCAAAAACGCCACGATGCACAGCGTGCTCAGGCCGATCAGCGCCACGTCGATGCTGCGGTGCAGCCTCTGCCGCGACCGGCAGAACGCACACGTTGCCAGATGTTCTTCGTAATCGGTGCGCATTTCGGGGGAAATTCCCGAAATGTCATAACGCCAGCTCGATAATATGTCCCCGACGACCGAATCGGTGCAGGTGCTCATCGTTTCAGGTCCTCATTTTCCCCTCACCTCGCCCAGACCCGGCCGACAACCCTGAGGTGAGAATCCAACGAAGGGGCGGCTCCCGTTAATTATAGACCCCTTTGCTTACAGAACAATAGCTTCCAACGGCCGATCCTGCTCCGCCAGCAGCAGGTGATTCGCCAGCAAACTCATCCTGTCCCGCAGCGCCCGCTCCGCGGAAATCCTAGCCAGCTCCGGAAGATTATTGTTTTCCGAAAGATGAGCCAGCACCACATAGGCGGCCCCGCCATCATAGCTCTTCGCCAAAAACTCCGCCGCCGCATCGTTCGACAGGTGACCAACCCGTGACATCACCCGCTGCTTCACCGACCATGGATAGGGCCCGTCCCGCAGCATGTCCACGTCATGATTGGATTCGAGCATCAGCACGTCGCAGCGCCGCAGATGCACATGAATATTGGATGGCATGTAGCCCAAATCCGTCGCAATTGCGATGCGCACACCATCCGCCTCGAACACAAATCCCACTGGATCAATGGCATCGTGCGGGGTGGTAAATGGCGTAATGGCAACGTCCCCAATCCTGAACCCGTTCCCCGACCGAAAATATTCCACAGCGGGAAGGGAAGTGGGGTCCTTTTCCGGCTCACTCAGGATTTCCTCGACCGCCGCCTTCTCTTCTTCATCCGGCTCGACACCTACATCCGCCGAGCACCGCGCGCCCCTCGTAAAGTCCTCTCCGCCGCCCGCTGTTTGCTGCTCGCTTCCCGCTCGCTCGTCTTTCGTTGTCAGCTCGCGGTTCGCTGCCTGATCGCTGGCCGCTGAACTCCAGCCGTTGTCCGCTCCCTGCGCCCTGCTCCCTGTACCCTGTTCTGTCCGCCGTCCGCCGTTGTCCTGAACGCTGAACGCTGAACGCTGAGCGCTGGCCCTTCGTTGTTCCAGCCACTCCGCATACGTGATCCGCTTCTGCGGAGTCATCCACCGCACCCACGCCCGATGTGTCGGCTCCGTCACATACACTGGAATCCCCAGCTTCCTGGCGGTCACCGCCACCCCCTGCACATGGTCCTGATGTTCGTGGGTGATCAGAATCGCGTCCAGCGCCGACGGCTCTTCGCCCACCGCCTTCATCCGCTTCATCAGTTCCCGGCAGGAGAGGCCCGCGTCCACCAGAATCCGCGTCGTCGCGCTCGCGACAAGGGTGCTGTTGCCCTTCGACCCGCTGGCCAGCACCGTCATCCGCACCATACCTGGAGCATACGCCCGCTGGATGTGGAATGATCGGCCGATTCAGGTCGCCCAGGTATCGAACGGAACCCCCCGCTGCCTCAACCTTTCGCGCTTTCCCGCGGCCCCGTTATCCTCAAAATCCTGGGAACGCTTTTCGCAGCGAGAAAGGCACCACCATGGTCCGCCGAGTCTTCTACTGGATCTTTACCGCCCTCCTGGCTGCCGAGCTTCTTTTCGGTGGCATCCTCGATGTGCTCCACAAACCAGCCGCGCTGAACATCCTCCACACCCTTGGCTATCCCGCCTATCTCTGCAGCATCCTGGGCCCCGCCAAATTGCTCGCCGTATGCGCACTCCTCTATCCGCGCACCCGCCTGCTCCGCGAATGGGCCTATGCCGGCGTCACCTTCAACATGCTGGGCGCCTTCTGCTCCCATATCGCCGCGCACGACACCATTCCCGCCACTGTGGCGCCGTTGATCCTGCTCTCTTTGGCCATTGGAAGCTATCTTCTGCGCCCCGCTGCCTTCCGCCTGCGCTCTGCCGGCGAGCCCCCTGCGTCTCCGCCGCCGCACTAGCCCACAGAATCAATACGTGTAGAACCCGCGCCCGCTTTTCCGCCCCAGCCATCCCGCATCCACCATCCGTATCAGCAGCGGACACGGCCGGTATTTCGGATCTCCCAGCCCCTCATGCAGCACGCGCATGATGTCCAGACACACATCCAGCCCGATAAAATCCGCCAGCGTCAGCGGCCCCATCGGATGCGCCATCCCCAGCCGGAACACCTCATCCACCGCCGCCGGTGTCGCTACGCCGTCCATCACCGCAAACATGGCCTCGTTCAGCAGCGGCATCAGCACCCGGTTCGACACAAACCCCGGTGCATCGTTCACCTCCACCGCCGTCTTATCCAGCTTCTCCGCCAGTGTCGCCACCGTCTCGTACGTCTCCTGGCTCGTCTGCAGTCCCCGAATCACCTCTACCAGCTTCATCATCGGTACGGGATTGAAGAAGTGCATCCCGATCACCCGGTCCGGCCGCCCCGTCTGCGCCGCCAGCTTCGTAATCGAGATCGACGAGGTATTCGACGCCAGAATCACCTCCGGCCGCACAATTCTATCCAGCTCCTGAAAGATGGCTCTCTTCACGTCGAACCGCTCCGTCGCCGCCTCAATCACAAAATCGGACCCGGCCAGCCACGTGCGGTCCAGCGTCCCCTCGATCCGCGCCAGTGCCTTATCCGCCTCCGACGCTGAAATCTTCCCCTTCTCCGCCTCGCGCGCCAGGTTCTTCCGAATCGTATCCAGTCCCCGATCCAGAAACCGCCGCTCCACCTCGCACAGCACCACCCGCAGTCCACTCCGCGCAAAAACATGAGCAATCCCGTTGCCCATCGTCCCCGCACCCACCACTCCTGCTGTTTTGATCTCTCCCACGCTGCGCGAACCTCCCCGTCCATCACTGGTCAGCCATCCTGGTCTTTGACTCGGCCCGTCAACTCGCTGAACGCTGAACGCTGAACGCTGAACGCTGAACGCTGAACGCTCACCTCTGCCTGATCCCCACCACCAGGCACGTCACGTTATCCCGTCCCCCCGCCTCATTCGCCGCGTCCAGCAAACTCTGCGCCGCGCGTTCCACATCCGGCCCCGCTCCCAGAATCCGCGCGATCCCTGCCTCGTCCACTTCACGCGTCAGCCCGTCGGTGCATAGCAGAAACACATCGCCCTTCTCCACCTCCATCTCGATCGCATCTTCCGTCACCGACTTCTGCGTCCCAATCGCCCGCGTAATCACGCTGCGAAACGGCGACCGCTCCGCCTCTTCCGCGGTCATCGCCCCCAACCGCATCTGCTCGTCCACCAGCGAGTGGTCCTGCGTAATCCTCGACAGCTTCCCCGCGCGCATCAAATAGCACCGGCTGTCCCCGGCGTGCGCAATCAGTGCCGGACGCGCCCCCGCATCGGTCCCCAGCAGCAGCGCCACCAGCGTCGTCCCCATTCCATACAGTCCGGCGTCCCCCTCCGCCCGCTCCAGCACTGCGCGGTTCGCCTCGGCGATGGCCTCATGCAGCCTCTCGCGCTCCGACATCGGCTCCACGTCGCCGTCCTCCTCAGCCGTCATCCGCTGCAGCACCGTATCCACAGCCATCCGGCTCGCGACTTCTCCGCCCGCCGCGCCGCCCATGCCGTCGCACACCACATAAATGCCGCGCTCTGGCCGATATCCAAATGCGTCTTCGTTGCTGCTGCGTACCCGCCCGGTGCTCGTCCGGGCCGCTGCTGTCGCCGTCATCATCGCGTGGGTTATGGAACCAGAATCACGATACACGAACACCCCCTCCGCCTTGTCATCTGCCCGCTGCCTGCTTTGCCCTGGCAACCATCCCCTTACCCCGCCCATCCATTCGCTCGACGCTGTATCGCCCATCACCCTACGCCGCCGACCCGTCCTCTACAATCACCCTGAGGAACTATACCCGCCATGCCGCGTAAGCCCCTCATCGCCGCCAACTGGAAAATGTACAAGACCCCCGCCCAGGCCCAGGAGTTCATGAAGAACTTCCTGCCTCTGGTCGCCAACCACCACCGCGACGAGATCGTCGTTTGTCCCTCCTTCACCTCCATCTCCGTCGTCATCGCGGCCGCCACCGGCTCCGGGGTCGCCATCGGCGCGCAAAATATGCATTTCGCCGATGAGGGCGCCTACACCGGTGAGACCTCTCCTCTGATGCTCAAAGCGATCGGAGCGACGCACGTCATCCTCGGCCACTCCGAGCGCCGCCAGTACTTCGCTGAAAACGACGAGCTCATCAACAAGAAGCTCAAATCCGCGCTCCACCATGCGCTCATCCCCATCGTCTGCGTCGGCGAGGTCCTCGCCGAGCGCGAAGCCGGCAAGACCGAACAAGTCCTCCTCCGCCAGACCCGCGGCGTCCTCGCCGGCATTGCCGCAAGCGCGGCGGCGCCCATCGTCATTGCCTATGAGCCGGTCTGGGCCATCGGCACCGGCAAAACTGCCACCCCGCAGATCGCCGCCGAGGCCCACGCCGTTATACGGAACGAAGTGAACAAGCTCCTCGGCGCAGAAATCGCCGCCAACCTTCGCATCCTGTATGGAGGCAGCGTCAAGCCCGACAACGCCACCGCGCTCATGGCCGAAACCGAGATCGACGGGGCCCTCGTCGGTGGCGCCAGCCTCGACCCCCAGTCCTTCGCCAAAATCGTCAACTACTAGAGCGGCCCGCAGCTCAATGACCAGTAATCGCCGAACAAATCTGTGCCTCGCACCGATAGCCGCGCATCCAATGGTTCGCTGAACGCTGACCGCTGTCTGTCATGAACTCACCCGCCACCATCGCCGAAATCCTCTCCACCGCCCGCACCATCGCCGTCGTCGGTCTCACCAACCGCGAAGGGCGCGCCTCCCTCGGTGTCTCCCGCTTCATGCAGTCCCAGGGCTACCGCATCATCCCCGTCAATCCCGCCATCGACTCGGTCCTCGGCGAAAAAGCCTACCCCGACCTCGACTCGGCCGTCGCCGCTCACCCCGCCATTGACCTCGTCAACGTCTTCCGCGCACCCGAACACGTCCCCGCCATCGTCAGGGACGTCATCCGCCTCAGGATTCCTTACCTCTGGCTCCAGGAAGGCGTCGTCCACAACGACGCCGCCGCTCAGGCCGAAGCCGCCGGCATCAAAGTCGTCATGGATCACTGCATTCTGAAGGAACGCATGGCCGCCGGCTGGAAAAACCGCTCCTGACAACCCGTCTCGAGGAATGCGCTAATCTGGGCGTACGCCCACTATGCGCTCCGCGCTCCTGACTCTGCTGCTCCTGGCTGGTTCGTCTGCCGCTGCCCAGGCCGGCCTTTGGGCGGGCGTGAATCCCTCGCGTTCGCTCCAGCAATACGAGACCGTGACTTTGTCTCCCGCCCGCATCGAGTCCCTCCACGCGCTCCTCCGCCAACCGGGTAGCCTCGGAAGCTGGGATTGCGATCCATCTGAACTTCAGGAACTTCTCCGCGGCCTCCGCCTTACCGCGCTTCCCGTCTCTGACGGCAACAATGTCATCCTTGCCGAAGCCGGTCGCGGCTGTGCCCGCGGAGGCCAGGGCTCGAACGGCGCCATGTGGCTTCTTCGCTTTCAGGGTGCTACCCCCGTCCTGCTCGCCAGCCCCGCCGCGGACTTCAACGGCTGGCTCTTCTCCGTCCAGCCGGCCACCCATCACGGCTATCACGACATCGTCCTCGGCTGGCACATGAGCGCTGCCGACACTGAACTCACTTACTTCTGTTTCGACGGCAAGTCATACCACCCCATGGGCGCGGCTTCCCTGCTGGCCGATGACAACGGCAACGTCACCATCGTGCCAAAGACGAAGTAGCCCGCCTCATCGCACAACCTCATACTCCAGCCTTACCGTCCCCGTCTTCTCATACACCCTCTGCTTCAGCAGCTTCAGCTTCGTCCTCTCCGCTGGCGCCGGCAGCAGCGGAATCCCCCCGCCCAGCAGCACCGGAATCACCGATACCTCCACGCGATCCACCAGCCCCGCCGGCAGCAGACTCCGAAACAGCTCGCCGCCGCCAAACAAATAGATATCCTTCCCCGGCTTTGTGCGCAGCTCTGTCACCACGCGCGCCGCGCCCCGTTCTACCCTGACCTTTGGATAGTCTTCCGCCCGCAGTGTCTGCGAAAACACCACATACTCGATCCCCTTCGGCGGCTTGTCCTGCCGCACCCTCACCATCGTTTCGAACGTCCTGCGCCCGATCAGGAACGTATCGAACTCCGCCATCATCGCGCCGAAGTCTCTCTCCGGATCCTGGACGATCCAGTCGTACTCGCCCTGCGGTCCCGCGATGTACCCATCGAGGCTCATCGCGCTGCTGTATCGCACCAGTCGCATCTTGCACACCCTTTGCGCAACGGGATTGCGGAATCCTGTGATTCTATCGCGCTCCGGCGCCTCGAACGGTCCCGATAATCGTCGACGAAGTTACTGGACCCGCCCTGAAGTCAGGCGTATAACGAGGCGTCGCAGAATGACCCGCATGCGTGGAAAACTGGCCTCAGCCTTCCTCATTCTCTGCCTGGCGGCGAGCGGGCAGGCATTTTCCCAATCGAAGATTTCCCCAATACCCGACGGAACTCTCTCAGCCAACATCTACACCAACGACGCTCTCGGTCTGCGCTTCGAATTCCCCGAAGGATGGACCCCAACCCCCGACCCGAAGGGCCCCGTAGCGATCGATTGGAGAGGTCCTAACAAACCCGCCAATCAGTGCTCCCGGATTCTTCTGTCGCTCGAGGCTCCCGGCAAAGTCGAGGGCAGATTCAACTCCATTGCAATTCTTCTCGCCATCGACCCCGGCTGTATCGCCGCCGCGCCGTTTCCTCAGTCACTCCACGACAACAGTGAGATTGCGAAGGTGGCAAAGCAGGTAGGGAAGTGTTTCTCGTACACGCCTTACATGTCGCCTTTCGGCAATCAGGTTCATCCCTTCACGCAGCAGGGCCGAGTCATCATCGGGACCCAGGGCACCGTGCTCATCAATGCTCTGGAAAGTCCCGGCAAAAAGGAGCCACTCGACGTCAACACTTCGCTCACCTTCACCGAATCGAAGGGCTACTGGATCGCCTGGGGTTACATGGCGGACGCGCACTCAACTGAGGAACTGACGAATGTGAAGCTGACCTTCAATGGCGCTGCACCCCAGTAGCGCCTGCATCGCGGTTCCCCGGCGAGCCGTTTTTACTCGCTGGCGTGGCTAAACCCCAACGCCCTTCGCCCTCACGTTCTCGCGAATAAACCGCACCACCGCCTCCAGCGACGTCCCCGGGCCAAAAATCGCTGCCACACCCTGGCTCTTCAGGAACTCCGCATCCTGCTCCGGAATGGTCCCGCCCAGCACCACCAGGATGTCGCCCGCGCCCTGCTCCTTCAGCAACGCCGTCACCCGCGGCACAATCGCGTTGTGCGCGCCCGACAAAATGCTCAGCCCAACGCAGTCCACGTCTTCCTGGATCGCCGCGTTCACAATCATCTCCGGCGTTTGCCGCAGCCCGGTGTAGATCACTTCCATCCCCGCATCGCGCAGCGCGCGCGCGATCACCTTCGCCCCGCGGTCGTGACCGTCCAGCCCCGGCTTTGCCACCAGCACCCGTATTGGAGTCGCCCGCTCACTCATACAGAACGCCGCAGAATAGCACAGCAAACCTCATCGGCACGAACGGCCCCGGGGCTCGTCGTTTCCCTGAACGCTGAACGTTGAAAGCTGCCCCTCACTCCCCGGTCTCGTCCTCACCCTCGTCCACTGTCTCCATCTCTGCCAGCATCTCCGCTTCCACATCCCACTTCTTCAGAATCCGAAAAATCACACCCGACCCAAATCCCGCGCGCATCAGCATCCGCACCACCCGCGCCGCTTCCTTCTCATTCCCCGGTTTCCGAATCCGCTTCCTCTCCAGATGCCGTCGCGCCAGCTCTTCCTCGTTCACGTCCTCGTACGCCGCATCGAGCGTCTTTCCGATCACGGTCGCGTGTACGCCCTTGTGAATCAAATCCTGCTGCACGCGCCGCTTCCCGACGCTCGCATTCTCCTGCCGCAGCCTGGCGTAATCCTGTGCGTACCCCGCATCGTCGAGATATCGCCGCTCCTTCAGCCGCGCTACCACCGCTTCCACCCTCGCCGCGCCCGCCTCCCCCGGCTCCACACGCCTGCGCAGCAGCCGCTTCACCTCGGCGACCGTCCGCATCTGCTGTCCCAGCAGCCTCACCGCATAGCTGTAGAGCGATTCTTCGTCGAGTGGAGCGGTTGATTTTCGAGAGCGGGGTCGCACAGCGTCCAGCGTAGTACAAACTGGCAGCGCCTGATCAACCAATCATTACCGCTGACGGTACCGAATCTCGAACCAGCTGGCCCACGCTCGTCTAATTCGCTAATTCGCTGATCGCTGATCGCGGATCGCTATCCGCTGTCCCCTATCCCCTGCGCCGGTACCGAATCTCAAACTCGTACCCCGCGTTCGGAGGAAACATCTCCGCCACATGCCGCAGCCGCTCGGCCAGCGCCGGAGCCGCCAGCAGCGGGTATTCGCGCTCCCGCAAATCCGCATAATCGAAATCAATCGTCAGCGACAGCATGTAAATCGCCAGTGCGTCCGCAAACGTCGACTCGAAGTAGCTGGTCTTTGCCTTTTCATCCATTTCCTTCCCGCGCCCGCGATCCAGCGCCCGCCGCCGGCTCTCCCACGCATCGTGGCTCGTCTCACCGCGCACATCCCCCGTCGCCTGCGACCAGGTCAGATCGGCAAAGCTCTGCGGCACGCCCACCGCATCTACAAACTGATGCCCCACATTGATCAGAAACTCGAACGCCAGCGCGAACCGGTCCTGCATCAGCCGCGTCGAAATAAAAATGCACTCCGACCCGCCGAACCGCACGTTTCTGTGGCATATCGCGCGATCCCCCAGGTCCACCGTGTAATCCGGCGCTACCACCGTATCTTCGTTTTCGCCAATCGCCAGCGGCACAAAGTACCACGCCCGCTGCCGCAGCGCCCCGGCCACCACCGCGGGCACCGCCTGCACAATCCTCTCCAGCTCGTCGCTGCTGTTATGCACTTCGCCGAAGCTCGCCCAGCACAGGCCGTTGTCCGCCTGCCGCACCTGGGCCTCCTGCGCAACTTTA
>JASHPM010000364.1 GCA_030038115.1 Acidobacteriaceae bacterium
CCACTGTCCTCGATTCCCTCCAGGAAAATCCCGCGATGCAGGCCGACCTCACCCGCCTCAGCCGCGCCTGCTGCCAGCCCCAGCGCTTCGTCGCTCTCCAGCGCGCCCCCGCTCCCACCGTTTTCTGAGCGGGATTTTGGCTTTTGCCCGCGTGTGTGCTAGTTTTTGAATCCTCTGCGTAGCTGCTGCTGCGCTCGCAACAGGATTCGCTCACACGAGGTTCAACATGAAAAGAGAACGCCTGACACAGATCGTCCTGGTGATCGTGGGGCTTTTGAATCTGGCGGTCATTTATCCGCTGTTGATGGACCTGTGGCATTCCCGCTGGCTTTTGGTGCAGAAGAACGAAGTCATGCCGATGTTCATGAGCTTTTTTATTCCGGTCGGGATCGCTCTGCTCGTGGCCGCACGGAGACCCTCTGAGCATCGCTCGATGATTGCTCTGGCCGCCTGGTGGCACATCTCCCATGGCGCAGTGATGGCGATTCAAAGCGTGGAAGCCTGGAGTCACGGCGTCCACAGGAACTTTGCTGATGTGATCCTGTTCCTTGTGGTCGGCGGCGTCCTGTTGGTGCTTCTGCCGGCCAGGCGAAAGGTAGCCGAGCCAGTACTTGCGTGAACGAGCGCAGAAACCCCACACTCGGCGCGGATAGCCGCTACTTCTCGTCTTCTCTTCGCGATTCTTTGGTGTTCTGGACCTATCACCGGCAATACGGGACATTCGAGGTCGTCGCTCTCCAGTGTGCCCCGCTTCGTGCTCACCCGCTGACGCCGGGCTCACCACCACAAACCATGTAATTTCATCATCTCCACGCCCGAATCTTCCTGCCCCGCCATAGACAATTTGCACAAGCTGCCCATTCGTTGCCTGAAATCCTCAACTTTTCTGCAAATCCTTTCAGAAAACCCTTGGCTCCTCCGATCATATGTGTATCATTCGCTTATTAACTGACTGAAACATTCCGCCTGTGTGTCGAGCTCGAGGACACCAGGAACAGATTCGAGCGGCTCCTGCGTCTGCTGGGCCCTGGCCCCATGGATTGTCGGCGCTGCGCGGGAGGTGCTTCATGCGCCTCTCTGAGGCCAGTTTGCACGACCAACTATCGACGCATAAGGGTATGGTTCATGAATTTGCTCCGCAAGCTCTTCGTTGGCTCGTCAGCGTTCGCAGTCCTGACCGGCTCCGCGCTCGCAGGTATAACCGTCAGCAGCCCTGAAAATGGGGCCAGTGTCTACTCTCCCTTCAACCTCTCCGCCAATGCCTCAACCTGTTCCTCGCAGAACGTCGTATCGATGGGCTACTCCTTCGACAGCAGCACCGACACCATCATTGTCTCCGGCGCTGCCCTCAATGCCTCCGTTGCTTATACCTCCGGCTCGCACACGCTGCATGTCAAGGCCTGGGGCAGCAGCGGCGCCGCTTGCGATACCGATGTTGCCATCACCATTGACTCCGACGCTATGGCCAGCCTCTTATCCCTTCCTGCGGACGTTCTCAGCGTCAGCGCGATTCAGGTTCTGAGCAACTGGATCGGTAGCACTGATACGGCCGGCAGCGGCACCACCACGGGATGGACGACCATCGTCGGATCGCCCTCCCTCAGCGGCCATGCCCGCGAATTTCAGATTACCTTCACCAATTCCGGGTCGGAACGCTTCGACGACACTTTCGGTGACGATAACACCTCCACCAATTTCCTCTACGACACCTACGTGTACCTCAACTCCACCTCGTCGAAAATCGCCAACCTCGAATTTGATCTCAACCAGACCATGCAAAATGGCCAAACGGCGATCTTCGGATTCCAGTGCGACGGCTGGTCCAGCACCTGGGACTACACCGCAAATGCCGGCTCTCCCACCAACCCCGTCGACACCTGGGTGCACTCGCATCAGTACTGTAACCCGCGCACCTGGAGCATCAACGTATGGCACCACGTCCAGATCGGCTATTATCGCAACAGCTCCGGCCAGGTAACCTATCAGGCGGTGTGGCTTGACGGTCTCGAAATGCCGATCAATGCCACCGTATCCTCGGCTTTCGCGCTTGGATGGAGTCCCGTCCTTCTCACCAATTTCCAGATCGATGGCTATGGCTCCAGTGGAGCGGCGAATGTCTGGATGGACAATTTAACCGTGTACCGCTGGTAAGATGGGCGACTGAATTGATCAACTCCCCTCGGTCTGTTCAGGCCTCGGGTCCGGCCCGCGAAGGTTCCGGATAGCCGGCCTCAGGCCCATCATCGTCAATGAGCGCATCGTCGTGAAGTTGGCACCTTGCGCCGGAGTCCTCAGCCGGTCGCTGGACGCCAGACTCCGCAGATGCTCCAGGATTGAACTTGCACCGGCAATAGTGCGAACCCACAACGAGACTTCCCTCATGCTTTGCGTTAGGGAAACTGATGAGCTACTGCCCATCAGCCGCTCCGATGCCGGCACAACCTCCGGTTAGCTACAACTGCCCGCTGCTCGCCTTACCACATCGTCAGAGTCACGTTATCGACCCATTCGTGAAGGGGAGTGCCGGTGGGATCCTGGTCCAGCTGGTACTGGATGCCGATCATATCCGGCCACGTGGTCGTGTTGCTGTTCCACGTCTGATTGAATCCGTAGCCTTGACCATCGAATACCAGCGTGTCGTAGCGATACTGCGTGGCACTCAGGCGCTCATAGTACCACTGCACGTGGTGCCAGCCCGCCGTCCAGTGCGGACAGGGGATTCCATTGAGAATCCAGCTGCCGCCCTGGCTGTCCCAGGTGGACCAGTAGCCGTCTCCAAAGTCGCACTGGCTGCCGATCATGAACTCCTGGCCATTGAGAACCTGCCAGAGATCGAACTCCGAGGCCCAGTAGTGGGCTTCGACCGTTGGGTCGTGGTAGACCCAAAAGTCCCATAAGAAATGGGAATTCGAACTGGTGCCCTCCATGATGTCCATAAACAGCACGTTGTTCCACGACGGCCCGTCGGCATACATCTCCATGCTGCTGCCGCTCAGCGAGGGCGTGCCTTGGTCAAAGGTCATCGTGTAGGTGCCGCCGCTGTTCGTGCCATGCGCGCAGAGGCCGCAGATGCTCCAGTTGGACTGGTCGTTCTGCATCTCCGTCAGCACCGTTGCGTTTGCCGGCGGAGTGGGCAGCACCGTACTGCTCGCCGGCGGCGCTCCCACCTGGATCAGGTGAATTTCAGATCGGTCGGAATCGCCCGCGGCGTCCGACACGGCTGCCCACAGAAGATGCTGGCCAGCGGTCATATCAATCGGCGTGGAGATGGAAGTCGCAGAGGAACTTGTCTGATACACGGCTTGACTATCGAGGCAAACCGTCCATTGGGTAATGGCAGCGGTGGCGTATGCGGTTGCATTCACCTGGACATCGGCTTGATTCTCGCCTGGTGAGGGGCTTTGCATCCAAACGCCGGTTACTGTGCCATTTTGGTTGTTATATCCAAATCCCGATCCGCCGCATGCTGCGCTGCTGGCGCCTCCGGACCCGCCACCACTCCCCGATCCGCCGCCGGAACCTGGACTGCTGCTAACTCCCGTGGCCGTTGAAGCTGAGCTGCCGCACCCGGCTATGAACGGAACCTGGAGTGCAAATGCCAATGAGCAAAGGCAGAAAAGGAAAAACCGAGACATGCGGTACTCCCGATATGCAAGAGGTATGATGCGTGCTTCGCCTGTTTTGCCCCTTGAAGGCAATTTTTCGCGGCCCAGGCGTCGTCGATGAGTGCATTGGCGATTTGGCGTGAACCGAGGGGCATCGGGGACGATGCGGCAACAAATCATGACCTCATGAGATTTCAGTTCGCAAAACGCCTGAAGGAAGCCGGATTTCCGCAAGACGCGGTATACGGAACCTTCTTTTTCAACGGTATGGGCAATCTGATTTTCATTGACGAGAATCTGGAAGGCTCGGCGTGGGCGACCTATGCCCGCTCTCCCACTCTCGATGAACTCATCAGGGCGTGTGGGAATAGAGAATTGGAGTTTCGGGTGCGGAATGACTACGCTTGCGTGAGAACAAATGCCATCAGCAACGAGGATGGAGTGCCACTATGGTTTGAAGGAGCCACTCCCGATGAAGCCCTCGGCGAGCTCTGGATCGCACTCTGCACCTCGACTTTGCGCGATAAAGGTCGCTGACCAAAGCTCAGATTGTTGCCGTACTTCAGTCCGCACAACGCACGGCTTTGTGTCAGGGCACGGCTTTCAGAGCCTGCCCTGAGCAAGCACCGAGCGAAGCGAGGTGCGCGTCGAACGGGTGCCGTAGCAGCTTCGACAATCACCGCCGCTATATCGCGCTCAATCCTGTTCGAGCAGGGATCGCCTCCGCGCCGGAGGACTTCCCGTGGCTTTTCGCCAATCTGGTCGCGCAGAAATCCGCCAACGCCACGCGTGGGGTACTCGGGGGGTAAAGTCGCTACCGGCTACCGGCTACCGGCTGTTTTTGTCAAGTTTTTCGCCTGCGGTACCAAAGTGTTGTCCCTCATTCCACGCCACTTCCCCGCCAACAACCCCAAAGAAAGTTGGCCTTCTAATTCTCCGGACTTGGTATTCTGATAATAGGGGGTAAAAAGAATTTTCCCCCGCCAATCACGCATAAAGAAGGGTCGCTGCGGCGGCCCTTTTGCATGCTCGGAGGAAAACAACCTTGGCTCTCGAATGCCGCTTCTGCTCGGTGCCGGATTCGCCGGGCACGCGTGTCCTCTCCCCGGTCGAAGCAGCTGAGTGTGAATCACACTCGGCCGAGTCTGCATCAAACTCGGCCGAGTCACAACTGACTCATTCCAGGTCCCTTGCCTGTTATCGAGCTCGCCAACATCGCTATGTTGATGAAAACAAAGTGTCCACAAAATGGCCGGGCAGGGGTGGGGTGGCCCCCATACGCAAAAAGGCACACAAAAAGCGAAATCGAGAGTCAGTGGCTGCGATTGGGAAAGACCCGAACCAGATCCCGCAACCGGCGCTAAGCCCTGTGCCTGCGCCTTGTAAACTGTGCCCTGTAGACTGGAGTTGAGAATACCTATGCCGGAAATCCAGCGCCGCAAGACCGTTACGGTCCGCATCGGAAACGTCAAAGTCGGCTCCGAAGCCCCCGTCGTCGTGCAGTCGATGACCAACACCGACACCGCCGACGTTGCCGCGACCATCCAGCAGGTTGCCGAGCTGGTCGAAGCCGGCTCCGAACTCGTCCGCGTCACCGTCAACAACGACGCCGCCGCTCAAGCCGTCCCGCACATCGTCGATGGCCTCGCAAAGCGCGCTATTGCGACGCCCATCATCGGCGACTTCCACTACAACGGCCACCTGCTCCTCAAAAAGTACCCGGCCTGCGCGCAGGCCCTCGCCAAATACCGCATCAATCCCGGCAACGTCTCCATCGGCCGCAAAGACGACGACAATTTCCGCACCATGATCGAGTGCGCCGTCGAAAATCAGAAGCCTGTCCGCATCGGCGTCAACTGGGGCTCGCTCGACCAGGCCCTCCTCACCCGCCTCATGGACGAGAACTCAAAGCGCCCTGACCCCGCGCCCGCGCGCGACGTGATGCTTGAAGCCATGTGCCGCAGCGCCCTCGATTCCGCCGCCGCCGCCGAGCGCTACGGCCTCCGCCGCGACCAGATCGTCATCAGCGGCAAAGTCTCCGGCGTCCGCGACCTCATTGACGTCTACCAGATGCTCGCCGCCCGCTGCGATTACCCGCTGCACCTCGGCCTGACCGAGGCCGGCATGGGAATGAAAGGCATCGTCGCTTCCAGCGCCGGCCTCGCGCCGCTTCTTCTCGCCGGCATCGGCGACACCATCCGTGTCTCCCTCACCCCCAAACCCGGATCGAGCCGGACTGAAGAAGTCCTCACCGCCCAGCAAATCCTGCAGTCGCTCGGCATCCGCAGCTTCGCGCCCCAGGTCACTGCATGCCCCGGCTGCGGCCGCACCACCAGCACCTTCTTCCAAGACCTGGCCCAGCAAATCCAGGACTACCTCCGCACTTCGATGCCCGTCTGGCGCGCGCAATACCCCGGCGTCGAAGAGCTAAAACTCGCTGTGATGGGTTGCGTCGTGAACGGCCCCGGCGAATCGAAGCACGCCAACATCGGCATCTCTCTGCCCGGCACCTTTGAAGAACCGAAGGCTCCCGTCTACGTCGATGGCCGGCTCATGACCACCCTGCGCGGCGACACCATCGTCCAGGACTTCAAGAAAATCCTCGACGATTATGTGCGCTCGCGCTATGGCAGTCGTGAACGCGAACTCGAAACCACATCGGTATAGCGAACCTGGCCTGCCCTGAGCAAGCTGGGCTTCGAGCTACTGGCTAAGAGCTACTTCGACGCAACCGCTGGCCGATCGCCATCCAGCGGCAGCGGAATCTCCAGCGTCCCAATGCGGTCCGTGTTCACATCGCGCACCGCCACACGCAGCCACGCGGCCCCCGTCGGCACGTCCAGCGTCTGCTCGGCGCGGAAGAACCGCTGTTGCCCTGAGCTCTGGTCGCTCGTTGCCGGCCCTCTCACTGCGCTTTGCGCGATGCCGTTCAGCAGCTTTCCCTCGCTGTTGTAGGCGCCGGCTGCAAACTCCAGCACCTGCCCGTTCGCGTGCTCGCCGATGCTCTGGTCCAGCACCAGATAGTCAATCGTGTATGGCTGCAGCGTGATCGGCGGCGGCAGCTTCGCCGGCTTGTCCGCTTTCCGCACCACAAAGTACGCCGGCTGCTCCACCAGGTTGGCCATCTGATCCGGCGTCGCCATCGCCGCCGGCCCCGCGTGGAACTGCGCCCGGAACACGATGTCGTGATCCGTTGGCGCCCCGTGCTGCATGTACGCGTAAAGCGAATCGCCCTGCTTGTGCGCCACCACCTGGTCGGCCACTGCCATCGCGGCCTTCTTTTCCTCATTCGTCAGCGGCTCGTTGGGGTCTTCCGCATAATAGTAGCGGCGGTATTCCACGAGATATCCCTTCTTGTCGAGCTTCACGTTGATCTTCCGCATACTGCCGTCGTCCTTCGCGTCGCTCGGTGAGTAGCTCATCTCGTAGTACGTCGCGCCATTCTTTACCGCGTCTTTCATCGCGGCGCTGTAATCGTTGGTGTTGTAGTAAGCGCGGCCTCCGGTGGCGTTCGCGATTTTGTCTGCCACCGTGTCGATCCCAATCAACTCGGGCTTCAATCCCGACACGTTCACCGGATACACCGACACCTGGGCTGCATTCAGCGCGTCAATCGCCTGTCTCATCACCTGCGCGTCCCAGCTCTCGCCCATTGTGGTTGGCGAGCTCCCGTCGAATCCCTGCGCCTGCAGCGGCGAGCCGGCCGGCGCCGACATCACATTCCCTACCACCATGTCCTGGATCGCGAACAGCGGCACGGAGGCGGGAAATTCCGACGACAACCAGATCAGGTTCTTACGCCCCGGCAATCCTTCGAGGTAATGTCCAATGAATCGCATCACATCGAAGGGCATATCTACGTCCGCCGAACCGTAGTTCGCGCCATACAGGAACACCTGTGGAATATCCCCGTCCTTCCGATGCTGATCGAATGTCGCCAGCAGCTTGTTGGTGTCGGTCGTAAATCCCTGCAACAGCCGAAAATCCTTTGCCAGCAGAAACAGCGCGAAGCGCGTCCCCTCCGGCCGCGACGCAAGAAAATCCGCCAGCTGCTTGCGCGCCTGCGGCTGATCCTCCGTCTTCATGTGGACCGCGTCGTACACGATCACATACAGCGGCCCCCGCTCCGCCGTCGTGGCCACGTTCATATATGTGTCGGGCGGCATCGGCGGAAGCTTCGGCGCGACGAAATTCGCCGGACTATCGAAGTCGAACTCCTCGAAGGTGCGAATATCCTGTTGCTTCTTGTCCTCGAGAACCGAAAAATCCTTCTTCTTCAGCCCCGTCACCGGATTGCCGTGCCCATCCGTCACCACCACGTCAAGCACCACCCGCCGCACCGTCACTGGAATGGTGTAGGGCCTCTTATTCGAGCTGATATTCGGCCGGCTCATGCCGCCGCGTTGCGCGTGGCAGCTTGCAGACCCACTCAGCAAAACCAGGCACGAAACCATCGCCGCAACCGCAAACGCGGTTCCGCGACCCGAACCACCGACCATGCAAACACCTCGCGACATCGTGGAATTCCCGTGCTTATTGTAAGGGGCGGCGCACAAACAGATCCCTGCGCCAATATACGGTTCAAACCCTCAAAAGTACGCAAGGTTTCAGCGAATGAACCTGGACAGCCCGGTCCCAGGCATAGTCGAATGGGGTCAGCAAGCTATGTCCATCTCCGACGATCTCGCTCGCATCGCCCTGCAGGAGCGCCAGCTCCAGTTCCCCGCCTTCGACGAGGAAACCGCCTGGCGCCTCGGCTCGTGTCTGCGCACCCTTGCCGTCGAACGTAGTCTCATCGTCGTGATTGACGTCCGCCGCCCTGCGCAGCCTCTCTTTT
>JASHPM010000365.1 GCA_030038115.1 Acidobacteriaceae bacterium
GACGGAAGCCGGTGATGACTCGACGCTGTTGGGTGAGGTCAGGGCTGCGTTGCAGCGGATCGCGGATGGCACCTTTGGCAGGTGCAGAGTCGATGGCAAGCCGATCGAAGAGAAGAGGCTCAGGGATGTCCCCTGGGCTGTTTATTGCCTCAGGCATCAAAGGGAAATCGAACAGGGTCTGGTCCACGATCCGACCCTCTGAGCCGATCTTTTCACAAAGTTGGCAATCTCCATGCGAATGAGCCTCGCGACACGCGTGACAATGGGGACGGTGCACGGAATCGCCATGCTGGGCGTCGGCCTGGCGCTGATCTATATTCGCGCCGCCATGACCAACGCTGTATTCGATATATTCGGCAGCCTCTGTGCGCTCCTGCTGGTTGCGGCATCCCTCTTGTTCTCTGCCATGCTCGACTGGATTTACGCCGCCGGCATCGCACCCCATCATCGAACCGAGCTGAAGTGGTATCTGCTGCTGAGCGCGGTCTCGGGGGCTGGTGCATTGTTCTTCGCTGTTGCCCCCTCCGCTTCCATTCGGCTTCTTTGCTGCTTTATCGCCGCCCATTCCCTGTTGCTGGCCGTCGCCAAACTTCGCCTTGCCCGTCACTGGAAACGCACGATACGGGAGAAAATCGTCGTCACCCTCCTCGGGTGCATCACCGCATGTTTTGCTGTCGTTCTTGTTGCAATCGCTAATGGGAACGCGCGGAATGCCATTGCGGTGCTGGCGGCCTATGTGATCTTCGTTGGTATGCAGGTCCTCCTGTATATGGTCTGGCTTTACCGCGCCAACATCGTCCCTGCCGCGAGTCCCGCCCACTAAGGGACGCTCCCGCCTCGAACTGGTCTGCCGATCGAAACCAAAACTACACATCAGACCAGTTCAGGCGCGACAATCGCTCCCGCAAAGGCCTCACAGCGATCGCAGGAAGTTCAGCAGGTCCTGTTGCTGTTGCTGGGTCAGATGCTCAAAGGCATTGATCACCGCATTGGCTTCCGACCCGGGACTGGCATGGTCCTCGATCGCCGTCACCAGCCCGCCGTTACCTGGCGTCGCCCGCCCGTCGTGAAGAAAGTAAAGCCGCTGTCCAACTCCCCACAACGGCGCTGTTCGGAATTCATCTGGCCCCGCCGTCCCCTGTGTGATGTTGTCCGCCAGTCCCGTTCCCATGTGGTGCACCAGCAGATCCGAAAACAGGTTTGCTGGCTGGCTGCTCAGACCCGGCGTAAATGACGAAGGCGCGGTAGTCATCGATGGCGTGTGGCACATGTCGCAGTGGACCTGGCTGAACACCGCCCGCCCGTTCACGATCGACTGCGCCGAAGGGTTGCCCGGAATGCCTTCCGTCGACGGAGCTGGCGGCGCCAGGAACCGCATGAAGTTCGAGAACGCCACCACGTCGCTCAGAATTTGCGCCCCCGAGGCCGGAAAATTCGATGAGTCCTCCGGCGTCGGATTGAACATGCACGACGCTGGCGGCAATCCTCGCTCGTTCGTGAACAGCTCGTTGGTCACTCCCATCTCCACGTTGTAGGCCTCGCCCGCGAACACCTCCAGCGACTTGTTCTGCGCCTTCCATCCGAATTTTGTTACCGTCCCGTCGTTCCCGCTGATGTTCGGATGCCCGCTGATCCCCAGGCTCTGTTTCAGTGCCGCATTCGCCGCCATATTCGCGTAGACCGTGCTCTGCGGAATGTTCTCGATCAGCCCATCCCCGAACACCGGCGGCGGAATGCGGAAGATGATGTCGTTCAGCTGTTCCATCTGCGCGAAGTTCGGCTGCGCCATCGTGCACCCCGGCGCATCCGACCGTCCCGTGATCGTGAACACATCGTGCACTCCGCCGTCCGGTGTCGTGCTCACCGTGCCGTTCGCATTCAGCAGATACGGGAATCGCGCCTCCCGCACCGGACCATCCGCCGTGATGAAATCCGGGACCGTGTTCTTGCCCCCCGCGTCGCTGGCCGCCGCAATCTGCGGATTCACGCTCGGGCTTGATCCACCCTCTGCCGGCTGCGCGTGGCATCCCCCGCAGCTGTTCGAGTTGAACGTCGGCCCCAGTCCGCCGTTGGTCTCTCCCGCTACCGTCCCGCTCACCGAGTCCACGTCCGCGAAGCGGCTCTTGCCGTCCAGGTAGTACTCCTGCTGATCCGCGCTCAGCGATGAAAGCGGAACCCCTGCTCCGGCTTCTCCCGTGCGCGGCCCTGGATCGCTCGCTCCCGCCGCCGTCTGCGTCGGATCCGTCACGTTCACCCTTCCATGGGGTACGTTTGGCCCGCTGCCCGCCGCGTTCACCTTTGTCCATCCTGCATACATCAGCAACGCTGCTGCTGCCACGCCGCTGAACACTTTGAGCCCGGCCGAAATCCGCAGGCTACGCAATCCAAACCACTGCTTTCCTGACATCGCTCCTCCTGCATTCACCCCGCAAAAGGCTTACTCGGCTGCACAAGCTCCTTTCTCGCGTTGTTTACACAAACCGCTCGTTTGGGGGAGATGTCAAAGGATCATTCCCCTCCGCGCGCACTGTCAAAGAAACTCTGTTAGTCGAAACGGCTATTTGTTAGCCGCAATGGCTGTCGCCGGTATCGAGTTGGGCTCGCCCCGAATCGCCGCTGAAACGCGCGCACGAAACTCGGCACTTGTTTGTAACCCGCGCCGTACGTGATTTCCTTGATCCGCATCTCCGTCGACCGCAGCAGATGCGCTGCCCGCTCCACACGCCGGTTCGACAGGAATGTACTCAGCCGGATTCCGTTTTCGGCCTTGAACAGGTGCGACAGTCGTGAATGGCTCAGATTCACCAGCCGCGAAAGATCCTCGATCGTCGCATACGGATTGCACTCGATTGCCCTGAGCACCATCGCGATCCGCGGATCGCCCTGACGATCGCACGCCGCCCGCGCTTCCACCCTCCGCGGGTCGAGACCCTGCGGCTCGAATGAATTCGTGCCGCTTCCATTCTTCTCGTGCAACGATCTCCGGGGCCCGCGTTCCATCTTCCTCACTCACCAGGAAATGCCCATCCCGCGCATCCGTTCGCGGAATTGGCCCTTCAAGCTCCGTAACCTTCCGGTAAATATTTCCCCACCCGGAAGCAACTTATTCCGGTGGCCGCTCCCGGCTATGGACACACGCCTCGGTCTCCGCTCCTCGAACGCTGCGGAACGTTCTCCTGGTCAACCGTTTACCTTACCCTGCGTGCATCGGCAGTGGGTGTGGCCCTGTTTCATGCAATTGACCATCCACACACTCCTGCGCCGAATCCCCGGACCGCTTTTGTATCAGGGCACGTCTCAAAAGGCGATTGAAAATACGTAAGTTATTGATTCCCCAAATGCGCAGAATGCAGAGGAGTGCAGACAAAAATAGACAATTTTCCGGTCATCCTGAGGAGCGGAGCGACGAAGGATCCGCGGCTGCTCTTTCCGCCATCCGCTCCAACCTTCCGATTTGCCCGTGATACTGCCACCACGAACCTCACCCACCACCACAGCAGTCATCCTGAACGAACGGGGCCCCGAACGTTTTTCAGTTCGGGGGTGGTGAGTGAAGGATCTGCGGTTGCTGTTTTGCCTCGGTCCGCTGCAGGTTTCCGGATAGCGGTGACACATCACAGATGGCCATGATCACACTTGTACAGGTCGGGATTTCGGATATGCGGCCAC
>JASHPM010000366.1 GCA_030038115.1 Acidobacteriaceae bacterium
GAGTCCTGCCACGTCATGGCGCCGCAGTGGGCCGCCTACCAGGAATCGCCCCACTCTCATGTCGATTGCGTCCAGTGCCACGTCGGCTCCGGCATGAAGTCTTACGTGCAGGCCAAGGTCAACGGGACCAAACAGCTCATCGAAGTCAGCTTCCACACCTGGCCTACGCCCATCCACGCCAGCCTGAACGCGCTGCGCCCCGCGCGTGAAACCTGCGAGGAATGCCACTCCCCCACGCGCTTCATCGGCGAGAAGCTGCTCGTGAAAACCACTTTTGGCGACGACCAGACGAATTCCATGACTCGCACCGTTCTGGTGCTGCACCTCGGAGGCGTCGATTCCGTCTCGCATCTGAGCGGCATTCACGGCCACCATCTCAATAATTTCGAGTACGTCGCCACCGATGCCGAGGCCCAGACCATCATCGCGGTCAGCAGACCCAACCCCGACGGCACCACCACCGAGTACGTCAGCTCCGACTGGAAGGGCCCTGTCCAGGGCGTCCGCCGCACCATGGACTGCATGGATTGTCACAACCAGGCGACCCACGTCTTCCAGACCGCCGAAGACGCCATCGACGAGGCCATGGTCGTTGGTACCCCCAGTCCCGATCTTCCCTTTGTTCACAAGGAAGGCCTGCAGCTGATTCAGGCCACCTATTCATCCCAGGCCGAAGCTGGCGCGAAGATCGTCTCCGGCCTCGACGATTTCTATCGCACCCAATACCCCGTCGTCTGGAATACCCAGCGCGCCAAAGTGGACGCAGCCGCGCAGCGGCTCGTTGCACTCTACGACCGCAACGTCTTCCCCAACATGAAGGTCACCTGGGGCACCTACCCCAACAACATCGGCCACATCGCCTATCCCGGCTGCTTCCGCTGCCACGACGGCAACCACACATCGAAGGACGGCAAAACCCTCTCGAACGACTGCAGCCTCTGCCACAACCTCCTCGCCGTCGACGAAACCCACCCTGGCGTCCTCAACGACCTCCAGCTGCAGAACGAGCTGCACCTGCAATAACCGCAAACGCGGAACCGGCGGTCGCTCCAGCGGCCGCCGTTTCTTTTGTGTAACTTCCCACGGCTCCCGCCTGCCGATTGTGACAATGATCACAGTCCCGCCGCCCCCTCCGCGTTTACCGTGAGAAGCGTATGAACGCGCTTCTGCTGGACCGCATCCACTTTGCTTTTACCGTCACCTACCACTACCTGTTTCCGCAGCTCACCATGGGCCTGGCGCTGTTGATGGTGATCATGAAGCTCATCGCTCTCCGCTCCGGCGACGAACGCTGGAACCAGGCCGCGCGCTTCTGGGCGAAAATCTTCGCCATCAACTTCCTCCTCGGCGTCGTCACCGGCATCCCTATGGAGTTCCAGTTCGGCACCAACTGGTCTGAATTCGCTCGCCGTACCGGCGGCGTCATCGGCCAGCCTCTCGCCATGGAGGGCGTCTTCGCCTTCTTCCTCGAGTCGACTTTCCTCGGCCTTTTCCTCTTTGGAGAAAAGCGCCTCTCGAAGCTCGCGCATTTCGGCGCGGCCACCATGGTCTTCGTCGGCTCCTGGATCTCCGGCTTCTTCATCATCGTCACCGATGCCTGGATGCAGCACCCTGTGGCCCAGCGCTTGCTCCCCAACGGCACCTATGAAGTAGCAAGCTTCTGGAAATTCATGCTGAATCCGTGGGCCTGGCTGCAGTATGCGCACAATATGTGCGGCGCGGTCGTCACCGCTTCCTTCGTCGTCGCCGCTACCGGCGCTTTCTATCTGCTCGAAAAGAGCCACCAGGAATTCGGCCGCTTGTTCCTCAAAACCGGCGTCATCGCCGGCCTCATCTCCTGCGTCGTTCAGATCTTCCCCACCGGCGACTTCCACGGACGCTACGTCGCGCGCTACCAGCCGGCAGCTATCGCGGGCATGGAGGGCCTCTTCCGTTCGCAAAAGGGCGCGCCTGTCGTCCTCATCGGCCAGCCCGACGAAAACGCGCAGACCATCGACAATCCCCTGGCCGTCAATGACGTCCTCAGCTTCATCCTCTACGGAACCACGCACGCCGAAGTCAAGGGTCTGGACGCCTTTCCCCGCGACCAGTGGCCGACAGCCCTCCCGCTGCTCTACTACAGCTACCACATCATGGCCGGCCTCGGGACCTGGTTCGTCCTGCTCATGCTCGTCGCCGCCTTCCTCCTCTGGCGCGGCAAGCTTTACAACGCCCGCTGGATGCTCTGGCCCATTCTCCTCAGCTTCCCGTTGCCCTACGTCGCCAACACCGCCGGTTGGATGACCGCGGAGATCGGCCGTCAGCCGTGGCTGGTCTATGGCCTTATCCGCACCAGCGAGGGCTACTCGCCCCACGTCTCGGCCGGCAACGCGCTGTTCACACTTCTTGGCTTCCTCGGTATGTACTCTGTGCTCTCAATCCTCTGGATCGTCCTCGTCTATCGCTTCATCCGCACCGGCCCCGCCGCTGCTGCCGTCGCGATACCGGCCGAGCCTCAACCTGCAACATTGACGACGGTCTAGGAGAGGAGAAAACCATGGGATTCGTCTGGTTCTGGATTGTCGCGGTCATGATCGCCGCCTACGTCGTGCTCGACGGCTTCGACCTCGGCGTGGGCATTCTCTCTCCGTTCCTGGCTCGATCCGACAACGACCGCCGTACCCTCATTCGCTCCATCGGACCCGTGTGGGATGGCAACGAGGTCTGGCTGCTCGCTGGCGGCGGCACCCTCTACTTCGCCTTCCCGCTGCTCTACGCGTCCTCCTTCAGCGGCTTCTATCTGCCCCTCATGATCGTCCTGTGGCTGCTCATTATGCGCGGAGCCAGCATCGAGCTGCGCATGCACATCGACCACAACGTCTGGCGCAGCTTCTTCGACGGCCTCTTCTTCGTCGCCAGCGCCCTGCTCACCATCTTCTTCGGCGCGGCGCTCGCCAACGTCATCCGCGGCGTGCCCCTCGGCCAGGACAGCTACTTCTTCCTGCCTCTCTGGACCAACTGGCGCGTGGGCGCCAACCCCGGCATCCTCGACTGGTACACCGTTATCGGCGGAGTCGTCGCTCTGGTCGCGCTTGCCACTCACGGCGCGCTCTGGATTGTCCTCAAGGCTCCCGGCCAGCTCGAAGACCGTGCTCGTCGCGCCGTCACCGCCCTGTGGATCGCGCTGCTGCTCATCACGCTCATCAGTCTGCCCGCCACCATCGCTGTCCGTCCCTCCGCACTCGCGAATTACCGGGCGTACCCGATCCTCTTTGTCATCCCCGCGCTGGTCGTCGCTACCCTCGTCGGCATCCTCAGCTTCACAAAACAGAACAAGCCCCTTGCCGCCTTCCTGTCCTCATGTCTTTACCTGGTTTTCATGCTCGTCGGCGCAGCCGCGGGACTCTACCCCACCCTCCTGCCCTCATCCACCGATCCGGCGCGCGACATCACCATCGCCGGCGCGCTGGCCGGACCGCATTCCCTGCACGTCGGCTTGATCTGGTGGTCCATCGGCCTCGTCCTCGCTCTGGCTTACTTCATCGCGTCCTACTGGCTCTTCCGTGGTAAAGTCACCGCGGACGCCGGCTATGGCCACTGAACCAGATTCAAAGGAGAACTCCCTCATGGCTTCCGCTACGGTCGCGCCGGAAAGCGCCCTCATCATCGATCCCGCCCACGACCTGGTTAGCATCCGGCGCAGTCCGCTCGCCTCCATCTTCACGCCCAAATCGGTCGCCGTCATCGGCGCAACCGATCGCGCCGGCAGCGTGGGCTGCACCGTCCTCAGCAATCTGATGGGCAGCCCCTTCGGCGGTCCCGTCTGGCCCGTGAATCCGAAGCGCCCCACCGTGCTCGGTCTGCCTGCTTACAAGTCCATTCGTGAACTCCCCGGCGTTCCCGACCTCATCGTCGTCACTACCCCTGCCGCCACGGTCCCCGGCGTCATTCAGGAAGCCGTTGACGCAGGCGTTCCTTCCGCAATCGTTATCTCCGCCGGCTTTAAGGAAGTGGGCGAGTCCGGCAAAGCGCTCGAGCGCCAGATCGCCGCAACCATCCGCGGCAGGATGCGCCTCATTGGTCCCAATTGCCTCGGCATCATGAATCCCGTCGGTGGACTCAACGCCACCTTCGCCAAAGCCATGGTGCCTGCGGGTCGCCTCGCCTTCATCAGTCAGAGCGGCGCCCTCCTTACCGCCATCCTCGACTGGTGCATTCGTGAGCGCGTCGGGCTCAGTGGCTGCGTCTCCGCCGGGTCCATGCTCGACGTCACCTTTGGCGAGCTCATCGACCACTTCGGCCAGGATCCGAACACCGACTCCATCGTCATCTACATGGAATCCATCGGCGACGCCCGCAGCTTCCTTTCCGCCGCCCGCGCCGTAGCCCTCAACAAGCCCATCCTCGTCATCAAGGCCGGTCGCACCGCTGCCGCCGCCAAAGCTGCCGCCTCCCACACCGGTTCGCTCACCGGCAGCGACGATGTCCTCGACATCGCTTTCCAGCGCGCCGGCGTCCTCCGCGTCAATTCCATCCGCGAGATTTTCTACATCTCCGAGGTTCTCGCCAAACAGCCTCGCCCGAAGGGCCCGCGCCTCACCGTCCTCACCAACGCCGGAGGCCCCGGTGTGCTGGCCACCGATGCCCTCATCGCCGCGGGCGGGGAACTGACCGAAATCTCGCCGGAGACTCTCGCCACCTACAACAGTTTTCTCCCCGATGCGTGGAGCCACAACAACCCCGTCGATATCCTCGGCGACGCCGAGCCGGAGCGCTACTCCCAGGCCCTCGAAATCGCTGCGAAAGATCCGAACACCGATGGCATGCTCGTCATCCTCACGCCGCAGGGCATGACCAATCCCACGGCCGTCGCCGAGCATCTCGCCCCCTATGCG
The DNA here is from genome assembly GCA_030038115.1 of Acidobacteriaceae bacterium. Classification (GTDB taxonomy): domain Bacteria; phylum Acidobacteriota; class Terriglobia; order Terriglobales; family Acidobacteriaceae; genus Palsa-343. The sequence continues at coordinate 4,875 of JASHPM010000366.1, forward strand.
CATTCCACCGGCAAGCCCGTCATCGCCAGCTGGATGGGCGGCGATTTCATCGCCGAAGGCGAGGCCGTCCTCACCAGGGCCGGCATTCCGGTTTTCCCCTATCCCGACGCTGCTGCTCAGGCCTTCGTCTCCACCTGGAAACACACCAGCAATCTGCGCGACCTCTACGAGACGCCCGCCGCGTTGTCCGGTTCCGTCCTCGATACCAAACGCGACGTCGCCAACAGCATCGTCAGCCAGGTCCGCTCCAGCCGCCGCACCATCCTCACCGAATACGAATCGAAGGAACTGCTCACCGCCTACGGCATTCCCACCGTCCGCACCGAATTGGCCATAACCCCCGAGGAAGCGGTTCTCAAGGCTGGCGATATCGGCTATCCGGTGGTTCTCAAGCTGCATTCCGAGACTATTACCCATAAAACCGACGTTGGCGGAGTAAAGCTCAACCTTCGTACCGCGGGCGAGGTTGCTGCCGCTTTTGCCGCCATTCAAAAATCGCTCACCGAAAAAGTCGGCGCGGAGCACTTCCTCGGCGTCACGGTCCAGCCCTTCGCCAAACTCGACGGCTACGAGATCATTCTCGGCAGCAGCATCGACCCCCAGATCGGCCCCGTGCTTCTTTTCGGAACCGGCGGCCAGCTCGTCGAAGTCTGGAAGGATCGCGCCCTTGCGCTGCCCCCGCTCACCGCCACCCTCGCCCGCCATCAGATGGAGCGGACGAAGATCTTCACCGCCCTCAAAGGCGTTCGCGGCCGCAAGTCCGTCGACCTCGACGCGCTTGAAGCTCTCATCGTTCGCTTCAGCGAGCTGGTCGTCGAGCAACGCTGGATCAAAGAGATCGACATCAATCCGCTGCTCGCTTCGCCCGATGGCCTCATCGCTCTCGATGCGCGCATCGTCCTGCACGAGCCCGGCACAACCGAGGACAAGCTCCCTCGCCCCGCCATTCGTCCTTACCCCGTGCAGTACGTGTCGCCGTGGAAGACCCGCTCCGGCGTCAGCGTGCTCGTCCGGCCCATCCGGCCTGAAGACGAGCCGCTCATCGTCGCCTTCCACGACCGCCTCTCCGAGCGTACCGTGGTCCAGCGCTACTTCACCGCGCTCGACCTCAACGCCCGCACCGCGCACGATCGGCTTACCCGCATCTGCTTCATCGACTACGACCGCGAGCTGGCTTTCGTTGCCGAGGCCAACGATCCGGTCGCGGGTCCGGTCATCGGCGGCGTCAGCCGCATGATTCGCGAGGACCACGGCCGTTCAGCCACGCTCGCCGTTGTCATTGCCGATGACTTCCAGGGACAGGGCCTCGGCGAAACGCTCATGCGCCGCGCCCTCTCGGCTGCCCGCATTGAAGGCATCAGCCAGGTCCTCATCTATTTCCTCCCGGAGAACACCCGCATGCGCAACCTCTCCCGCAAGCTGGGATTCGCCCTCACCGAGGAAGAGAAGCTGATCCGCGGCGAACTCAATCTCTGAGCTGCATCCACGCAACAACGGGAGACCGGCATGGGTCTCCCGTTTTGTTTTGCGGAATTTCGCAACCCTATCGGGTCCGCCTAACTCACCGCCGACAGCTCCCGCACCACACCCGCTGACTCCGCCAGCGGCAGCCGCACCATAACGCACGTGCCTTCTCCAGGCCGGCTGTTCACCGCAATCTCTCCGCTGCACGAATCGACAATCGCCTTGCAGATCGACAGCCCCAGCCCCGCGCCGCCCGTGCTCCTCGCCCGGGAATTGTCTCCACGCCAGAAGCGCTCGAACAGGTGAGGAAGATCTTCAGGTGCAATCCCTCTGCCCGTGTCCCGCACCTCAATCATGATCATGCCCGCATCCACGGAGATCGCCGCCGTCACCGATCCGCCCGCCGGCGTATGCTGCACGCCATTCAGCAGCAGATTCGCGAGCAGGGAAGCGCAGGCATCCTCTTCCATCGGAGCGGGCGCCGAGGCCGGCGCCTGCACCGCGATCGCAACCTTCCGAATCTCCGCCAGCCGTTCCATTTGCGTCGACACGTCCCGCACCACTTCCGCCACATCGCACTGAACCCTGCGGCTCGCCGGCTCACGCTCGAACCGCGCCAGCTGCAGCATCCGCTGCACCAGCTCTTCCATGCGAGCGCAATCGGCCATGCACGATTCAAGGCCTCTCGCGTACTCATGCGTGCTGCGCGGCCGCGACGACAGCAGTTGCAGAGATGACTTGATGATCGTCACCGCCGTTTTCAGCTCGTGCGCCGCATCGTTCACGAAAACCTGCTGCTGCATAAACGCTTCTTCCAGCCGCTGCGTTGCCGACTCCAGCGCTCCCGCCAGCACCGCCAGCTCCGCCGTCGCCTCGGCGCTTTCGGGCGCGCGGAACCGCGGATGTCTCGGCGTCATCTCCGCTGCCGCCCGGCTCAGTTCTTCGAGCGGAGCCAGACCCCGCCGCAACAGCCACGCCAAACCGCCCGCCGTCAGCAACAGAATCAGGCAGCTCGCAACTCCCAGAAACCGCGCTGCCCGCCACATCGCCAAATACACCGGCTCCAGCGGCGATGCATAGTAAATCGTCACCGGCCGCGCTATGCCCGGGTTGCCGTCCTCCGCGTCGATCTGCCGCACCCCATGCAGCAACAGCCCGCGAAACATCTTTCCCTGTACGCGAAAATCATGGGGCTCTTGCGTGCTCCCGAAACTGCTTAGCGCCTCGCTGTTCCACTCCGCGGACTGCGCCAGCGTTCGTCCCCCATCGTCGCGCGCCATCCACAAATCGCTGCCCCGCAAATCCAGCGCGTCAGGATTGATGGCCACGTTGTCGCCGGCGTCCTCCGCGTCGTGTACCTGGCCCAGCAGCGAATCCGCGCGTCCCCGCACCATCAGGTCGAACCCGTGTATCTGCTCGCGCCACAGATACAGCAGCGTCGCAGCGCTCAGCCCCGCCACCAGTGCGCACTCCAGCATCAGCACAGCGGCGATCAAACGGCGTGGAAGAGAACGGCGTCTCACGATGCGCCACCTCCCGCCGCTCCCGCCATCAGCCGGTACCCGCGCCCGCGCAGCGTCTCAATCCAGTGCCCGTCGCCTTCGCGATTCAGCTTGCGTCGCAGGTTCGAGATGTGCGCCTCGATCACGTTCGAGTGATGCTCCCAGTTGTAGTCGTACAAATGCTCCAGCAGCACCTGCTTCGAAATCACCGACCGCGGACGATGGCTCAGATATTCGAGCGCGCGATACTCCGTCGGCGAAAGCTCCACCGCCTTGCCCGCCACCGTCACCGTCTTCTCCAGCGTGTCGATCACCAGGTCCGCCACCTCGATCCGCGGATGGCTTACGCCTTTTCCACGCCGGATCAGCGCCTTTGCCCGCGCCAGCAACTCACCCAGGTCGAAAGGTTTCGCCAGATAATCGTCCGCTCCTGCATTCAGCAGCGTCACGATCGACGCCTTCTCCATCACCGCCGTTAGCACCAGCACCGGCGCCGTCTGTCCTCTGGCGCGAATCGCCTTCAGCACCGTCAGCCCGTCCAGTCCCGGCAGCATAAGATCCAGCACGATCAGATCGTAGTTCGCCTGCCGTCCCAGCTCCACGCCGTCGGGTCCGTTCAGGGCCACGTCCACCGCCAAACCCGCGCTTTCGCGCAGCGCCGCTGCGATGTTCTCCGCGACCCGAGCCTCGTCTTCGACGATCAGCGCCCGCATGGCAGCAGCATGACTCCCTTCACTTAATTTTGCCTGAATTCGCTGGACATTCGCCGTTGTTTTTGCCCCTCAGCTGATTCTTCCCCTGTCACCGTCCCGCATACAATGGAAATATGCGCCGCATCTACATGGACGCCAACGCCACCACCCCTCTGCTGCCCGAGGTGCTGGAGGCCATGCGGCCGTTTTTCATCGACTCCTTCGGCAACGCTTCATCCATCCATCAGCATGGCCAGCATGCCCGCGCCGCCGTCGAGCGTGCCCGCGAGCAGGTCGCCGCACTCCTCAATTGCCGCTCCGCCGAGATTGTCTTCACCTCCGGCGGCACCGAAAGCGACAACACCGCCATCTTCGGAATCCTGCATCCCGGCGATCACCTGATTACCTCATCCATCGAACACGACGCTGTCCTGCACTCCGCGCACAAGGCGCGGGAACGCGGCATCGACGTCACCTTTGTCCCCGTCTCTTCTGCGGGCGTTGTCGATCCTGCCGACGTACGCGGCGCGCTCAAGCCCGGCACAAAACTGATCAGCATCATGATGGCCAACAACGAGACCGGCGTCATCCAGCCCGTCGAACAGATCGGCAAGATCGCCTCCGAGGCCGGGGTCGCGTTCCACACCGACGCCGTGCAGGCCGCGGGCAAGATCCCCATCGACGTCCAGGTCGTCGGTTGCCATCTGCTCAGCATCTCCGGACACAAGTTGCATGCGCCCCAGGGTATCGGCGTCCTTTACGTTCGTCGCGGCACGCGCTTCGAGCCGCTCTTTTTCGGCGGATCTCACGAGCGTCAGCGCCGCGCCGGCACTGAAAACGTCCCCGGCATCGTCGGCCTCGGCAAAGCTGCTGAGATCGCCCACGCCGCCCTCACCGACGGCACTGACGACCGCATCGGCGTCCTCCGCGACCGCCTCGAGCAGGGCCTGCTCGCGAAGATTGAAGAATGCGGTGTCAATGGCACAGGGGAGCCCCGCGTCCCTAACACAACCAACATCTACTTCGATCACCTTGAAGGTGAAGCGCTCGTCATCGCCCTCGATCTCAAGGGTCTCGCCGTCTCCGGCGGATCGGCCTGTTCCTCCGGTTCCACCGAGCCCTCCCACGTTCTCAAGGCCATGGGGCTCACCCCCGCTCGCTCTCGCGCCAGCCTGCGCTTCAGCCTTACGCGTCTCAACACCGACGCCGACATCGACGCCGCCCTCGAACTCGTCCCTGCTGCTGCGGCGCACCTCCGCGAGCTCTCCCCGGTCTACAAAAAGCACCTCGCCGAGGCCGCCGCAAAGTAAATCGGGAAAGCAGAAAGGGCACATCCATTCAAGGATGCGCCCCTCGTTTTTGCTGACCGGTTTATCGCTGTCCGCTTCTTAGCTAGCCGCTTTTCCGCTGACGGTTCTTCGCCGCCTTTCAGTACCTGTAGTTCTCCGCCTTATACGGCCCATCCGGCGACACCCCAATGTATTCCGCCTGCTCCGGGGTCAGCTTCGTCAGTTTCGCGCCAATTTTTTCCAGATGCAGCCGCGCCACCTCTTCGTCCAGCCGCTTAGGCAGCGTGTAGACGTCGATCGCATAGGTGTCCCTGTTCTTCCACAGATCGATTTGCGCCAGCGTCTGGTTCGAGAAGCTGTTGCTCATCACGAAGCTCGGATGACCGGTCGCGCATCCCAGGTTCACCAGCCGCCCTTCCGCCAGAACAAAGATGCTGTGCGCCGGCTTCCCACTCTCAGCGGGGAAGTTGTACTGATCCACCTGCGGCTTGATGTTCACTTTCTTCACTCCCGCCGCGTGATTCAGCTTGTCCATCTGTATCTCGTTGTCGAAGTGGCCGATGTTGCACACGATGGCCTGGTCCTTCATCTTCTTCATGTGCTCCAGCGTGATGATGTCCACGTTGCCGGTGCAGGTCACATAAATGTCCCCGCGCCCCAGCGTGTCCTCGATCGTCGCGACCTCAAACCCTTCCATCGCCGCCTGCAGCGCGTTGATCGGATCGATCTCCGTCACAATCACGCGCGCGCCCATGCCGCGCAGCGAGTGCGACGAGCCCTTGCCCACGTCGCCGTACCCGCAAACCACCGCAACCTTGCCCGCCACCATCACGTCCGTCGCGCGCTTAATGCCGTCCGCCAGCGACTCGCGGCACCCATACAGATTGTCGAACTTCGACTTCGTCACCGAGTCGTTGACATTGATCGCCGGAACCAGCAGCTTCCCCTGCTCCTTCATCTTGTAAAGCCGGTGCACGCCCGTTGTCGTCTCCTCGGAAACGCCGCGCCATTCGCGCACCACCTTGTGCCAGTACTGCGGATCGTCCGCGTGGACTTCCTTCAGCAGCTTCTTGATGACCGCTTCTTCTTCGCTCGCCGAAGGCGTATTCACCCACGTGTCGCCCTCCTCCAGCTCGTAGCCTTTGTGGATCAGCAGCGTCGCATCGCCGCCATCATCCACGATCAGCTGTGGCCCTTTGCCATCCGCGTGGCTCAGCGCCTGCAGCGTGCACCACCAGTACTCCTCCAGCGTCTCGCCTTTCCACGCGAACACCGGAATCCCCGCCGCGGCAATCGCTGCTGCGGCATGGTCCTGCGTAGAAAAGATGTTGCAGCTCGCCCAGCGCACCGTTGCCCCCAGATCCCTTAGCGTCTCAATCAGCACCGCGGTCTGGATCGTCATGTGCAGCGATCCGGAAACGCGTACGCCCTTGAGCGGCTTCTCCGCGGCATACTTGTGGCGAATCGCCATCAGGCCGGGCATCTCGTGCTCGGCAATCGAAATTTCCTTGCGCCCCCACTCCGCCAGCGACAGGTCGGCGACTTTATAGGCGGCAGTATTGCGTGCAACGGTGGCAGATGCCATGCTTTGGATCTCCTGTGAGCAGTATCTTTCTGATTGTACCTGGGCTGGCTTCGTTCCCAGTCGATTTTCAGCGGACTGCGGCATGCGCAACCTGAATGGGCGCTGTCCGTCCCTGATTGCTCCCCGTCTTACGGATGCGAGTACACGGTTTTCCCGCCCACCACCGTCCGCAGCACGCTCGTCCCCAGGATCGCGTGCGGCGCAATCGCCGTCAGGTCCCGATCCAGCACCACAAAGTCCGCCACATACCCCGGCGCCAGCTTGCCCTTCCATCTCTCCGCAAATTCCGCGTACGCCGATCCCTGCGTGTACGCGTAGAGCGTCTGCCCCATCGTCAGCTTTTCCTCAGGATGGAAGCTCGTCGTCCCCGCCTCGTTCTCGCGCGTCACCGCGCAATATACTCCGCGATATGGCGCAATTGGTTCCACCGGATAATCGGTGCCAAACGCCAGCGGCACACCCGCATCCAGAAACGACTTCCACGCGTACGCATATTTCTCGCGCTCCGGCCCCAGCCGTTTCCCCGCCCACGCCATGTCCGTCAGCAGATGATTCGGCTGCATCGACGCAATCACGCCCAGCTGCTTGTACCGCGCAAAATCCCCCGCACTCACCACCTGGCTGTGCTCGATCCGGTACCGAGGATCGTGGGGCGGAACAGCCGCCTCTGCCGCTGCATAGGCATCCAGCGCCATCTCCACCGCGCGATCCCCGATCGCATGGAATCCCATCTGGAATCCGGCCTTCGCGCGCTCAATCGCCATCGCGTTCAGCTCATCCTGCGTGTATCGCGGGATCCCCGAGTTTCCCGGATCGTCCGAGTACGGCGCATTCATCGCCGCTGTCCGCGACCCCAGCGACCCATCCATGAACCCCTTCAGCATCGTCGTGTGCAGCATCCGATCCGTCGCCGGATGATGCGCCGCTTGCTCCTCCTCGACATTCAGCGGATCGGCGAAACGCAGCCACTCTGCAATCCTCACCGGCAGCTTCCCCTCGCTTTCCATCCGCTCGAACACCAGGAAATCGTCCCAGTCCGAGAAATCCTGTACCGTTGTTACGCCATGCGAGACCGCATCCTCCAGCGCCAGCTCCAGTCCGCGCCTCCGTTGCTCCGGTGATGGAGGAGGAACCTTCACCAGTCCCTGCGCCGTCTCCCGCAGAATTCCCGTCGCCTCACCGTCCGGCCCGCGATCGATTTTGCCTCCTTCCGGATCGTGCGTCTCTCGCGTGATCCCCGCCGCCTGCAGTGCCGCCGAATCCGCGACCGCAATGTGTCCATCCACGCGCGTAAAGATCGCCGGATGCCCTTCTGCTGCCGCATCGATATCCGCGCGATCCGGCAATTTTCCATCCGCCCACAGCGTGTGATCCCATCCACCACCCGACAGCCACTGTCCCGGCGGAGCCTTCGCCGCCGCTGCGCGAATTCGCTCCTGCATCTCCTTCAGTGACTTAACGCCGATCAGATCCACCGACAGCCTGATCCGCCCGCCGGCCCCCAGGTGCGCATGCGCATCGTTGAATCCCGGCATCACGAACGCCCCGCGCAGATCCACCAGCTGCGTCCCCGCACCCTTGTACTTCGCAAGAATCGTGGCATCGTCCCCGGTCGCGAGAATTTCCCCGTGTGCCACGGCCAGCGCCGACACGCGCTCCGGATGCGCCGTCTCAAGTCCGATTCCCGTCAGGATGTTTCCGTGATAGTAGACCGCGTCGGCCGCGGGCCCAGACTGCGCACTTGCAATTCCAGCCGTCATCAGAATTCCAAACAAAATGTTGAGAGCTTT